>WFQY01000133.1 GCA_015486815.1 Phycisphaerae bacterium
ATTCAATATTGTCCCGCTGCTCTTCGAGAAAAGAAGATACTCCTATCTCGAGTATCCGTTTACACTGCTCGATAAACATTTCGATTCCCCTACGATTCAGATACATCCCTTCCGTAGGTACAAAACTCAAAGCACAGCCGTATTTATCAGCACACTTTTCAAATTCCGCAAGATGTTCCCGTACCGTCAATTCGGAAGCATCGTCCTTCTTGCGATTCCATAACTGGATAGCTAAAAATACCCTATGATGAGATGCATTAACCTTAACAAAAGCTTCAAGCAGACGCATCGCAACCGCTATCTTCCAGTACAATTCAATTGGCATTTCCTCCGCGAGCTCTTTATTCAGCTCCAAAATCTCCTCTAACATAGCCTCCGCTTCGTCAATACTTGCAAATACTTTTCGAACGGTATCCTCATCACCAGCTATTATCTTGTCCGGCGCTTGTTTAGCTTGCTCAGTCCCAATAAAATCCCTCAGCCCAGGATGAATCGCAAGACTATGATAAATATAAAGATAATCCGCTACCGCATTATGCATCAGCAAGCCCGTAAGACCGGGAATAGGATTAACAATATTGTTTATCATCGGAAAAGTCAGCTTAAATATGTCTTTCACTGTAACAGCCCACCTATCAAATCTCTCTTCAAGCCAATCATAAAATATCTTCTGCTCATCAACATCGGGCTTACTGAGAATCGACGAAAAAACCTTCAAATTGACTTCGTTCAGACTCCCTAATGCGTGACCAAAATACCTCTCTATTCTCGCAACCGCTCCCCAACGTACGTTTTCGGGTAGCTTACACTGACGATTCAACGCATAATTCAATCTGTATCTCAGATATTCCACCTGAAAATACGGAAACGCCCCGTTACCGTGATATTCCTCGCCAAGGTCAAACTCAACAATAAATCCTCTGCCTTTATTAAGATAATAATCCATCAGATGATTATGTGGCAGGTACGGACACCAATCTTTCGGATGACATTTTAACATTACCGTTATATCTTCGGGGGGCGTTTTCAAGCCCCTTTAAAATCCGGTTCATTATCTGGCTGGTATTGCTAAACGTCCGTACAATCAGCTTACGTCCGTTATCACTACATAAACGATACAGAAAGTTAATCAGATAACTGATACGCTCTTCAGGCGATTTGGTGCTCACTACATAATCATCATTGTAAACGGTTACGCCAGCCTCCATTAAAGTCAAAACCAAACCGTCAAAATCCGCTACTTCAAAGCCTTTCATATATCGCTTCTCGAGAAAATCCCATAATCCCTTATTATCCAAATCTATTTTTCGCCCTTTAGTCCGAAACTCCTCCGGAATGTTATCCAGCTCGTGAGTCCATACGAAAGTCTCGATATTCTTACTGTGAGCCAATTCCGTTATGAGATTTACTCTTTTTATCCGCCAGGAATCCTTAATCATATCGGAAATGCTATGAACCAATTGACCATGCGAAATTTGCAGATGATTGATGTCAAATTCTTCACACCGCGCGAGTACCGTTTTGATATGGCTGACGTCATTATCCAGCAAAACCCATCCGCGAATAGGAGCAACTTTTGTTGTCATTAATGGCTCGGTAATAGATGATATGTCCTTATTGATTTTCTCGTAATCCATTTTTTCTCCTCTAAGTAATACGATTAAGCCAATCGGTTCTTAGCTGGTTTACGCGGATATTTCGCCCATACGCACGCAAGATGCATAAGTAGCTCTCGTGTCAATTCTTCTCTTATATCGCGACAACCTTCGTCGAAATACAGATTATTCCACTCGTTCGGATCATCGGTTAGGTGATAAAGCTCACCTCTGACGTTATCCACGGATAACATCGCATCTGTTATATCCGCACATGGTAGGTACAGGATAAGTTTCCATTCACGAGTCCGCCACATATAAGTAGGCGGTAATTGAATCTGCTCACCACCACCCCCGTGATACTCCGAAAAGCAGCCTTTTCTGCACGGTGGTTTCAGCAGACTCCTACCCGGCAACTCCGGCATCTCCGCCGAGCCCGTTATATCCAATATTGTCGGAACAATATCAACCAGTTCAGCAGGCCTATCATCGACCGTTCCTCTTTGCTTCTCCGGTATCTGTGGACCAGCAATTATAAGAGGCACACGAACGCTACCATCATACAAACAATATTTACTGAATCGATATTGCATCTGCCCCAACATTTCGCCGTGGTCGGATACGAATATTACAAAGGAGTTTTCCAGCTCGCCGATTTGTTCGAGTTTGTTCAGTACCTTCCCGAACATATCATCGACAAACGAGCATAATGCATAATAACGTAACGTCGTCAGTTTCCTTTGTTCTTCGGTTTTTTTCGCCCAGATTTTCTGGTGCGGATGTTCATAAATGTGCGCGTTAGGAAACAGATGTGCCTCAAGGCTATTTTCCCAGCCCGGCGAATTTATATCGGGTATTTCATTTATATCATAAAGTTCTTCATACTTCGCTGGCACATTGAAGCCCGGATGGGGCGAATCAAAAGAGAGATAAAGAAAAAGGGGACGCCTTTTATCTCTGCCGTTGTCCAAAAAATCGATCGCCTTTTCTGTCAGCCAGCCTTCCGCATGCTCTTCCGCCGGCAGTACATCCTACAGCCAATATAGCCCAACTCGTTTTCCTCACCATTGCCATATTCAGCTGTTTCCGCTTGTAGCTTTACAAAAGCTTGTGGTTTATCCCGATCCATACATACCATACCAGGCTCATAATGAACACTCTCGGACGATTCTCGATGAGCCCGAACTTCGAAGCCTCGTGTCGATGGTTTTAGTTCGTCTTTCCCGAGTCCTATTTCCGCATACCAATGCGTTTTCCCGAAACCTGCGGTCTGATATCCGAGCTTTTGAAGTCGTTGAGGCAATACAGGTAGCGGTAGCTCATCATCGGATGGGCAAATTTGGCAATTATGCCTTAAGCCACTTTGCGAAGGGTAAAGCCCCAACATCATCGAGTATCTGCTCGGTACGCACATCGGTGCCTGGCAGACCGCTTGACTAAAGCGTATTCCGCGAGCAGCTAATGAATCCAGATTTGGTGTCTTTACAAGACGATTGGCACAACCCAATGCGTCGAATCTCTGTTGATCGGTCATCAGGAAGATGATATTGGGGAGTTTTTCGGATGTCTGCGTTTTTTTCATTTATAAATTTCCGTTACGAATGTTCACGCTTTCGGTTTCGTATTTGGTTTAACGTTAAAATAAAATATATAAAATTCGCAAATTCTTGTCAACCTAATTTTAGCGTACTTTACGACTACTTTAAGA
>WFQY01000134.1 GCA_015486815.1 Phycisphaerae bacterium
GTTTGACATCGGGCTTTACCTGCCAAACAAACGGGCTTAAAAGCCAACTTCTCTTACCTTCGATTTTCGCTGAAGCCTGTTTCATCTTGTCAAGCTCCTAACGTAAAAAATCCAATAACGATGTATTTAAAATCTGTCCTCCCATTTGCAGGTTCGCTTGAAGTGCGGTCTGCAGATTTTTGAATTTTGTAATCGCTTCGGTATAGTCCAGATCTTTTATCTGGCTTAACAGAGCTTTAGTGGAAAGGACAGCGTCTTGTGTTCTCGTCTTTCGTATATCAAGACCACGAGCCATAAATCCCAACTTACCGTGCGCTTCATTCAGCTGATCCATATATTCTTCTATGTTCTGAGAAGCGAGCTGAATTCCTCTCGTGTCGTTATTCCCAAGGGCGGAACGCAGATCGAGCAGATAGGTGAAAATAGATTCCTCCTTTATAGGGTTGACATCGTCTCCGACGATCTGTTTTGACCCTCCGGAAGCCTGTTTTAGTATTCCCAGCTCCTGTGCTACGTTAGAGAGGTTAGCACGCCTGACTTCCAGCGTTCCGGTACTGGTGGTATTATCGGTGATGATGATTCCGTTTCCCGTTTGGGCAAACGAAGCGGTAAGGTTTACCCCGGCAGCTGACGCTGACGCATTGATACGGTCGATAATGTCTTGTACGGTTTGTGCGCCCGAAGCATCCACATCTATCTGTGAACCGTCGGAAGCAATGATTGTGAAATCCGCTCCGTTGACGGGGTTCACTCCGAGGCCTTCATTTAGAGAGCTTAAAAGCGTTTCGGGACGATACGTCCGTATTCCCAAATCATCTGCGGTCGTTCCGCCGTTTTCCGCTATGCTCAATCTGGCACCTGCAAGCTGATTGATTATTTCGATGCCCGTTTTCTCGGCATTTATCTGTGCCATTACGCCGATATCGGAGGTGTTTATAGTATTGATTATGTCCTGTACGGTTTGGGCTGTTGAAAAATCGAGCGTGATGGAGTTGTCGCCATTGGTTATGATAATACCGCTGGTCAGGTCGATGCCTGTTCCGTTGTACAGGGATGTAACCGGACTCCGAAGGGTAATCTCCGGCGAGAGGTCATGTCCGTGAATAGGACTTGCGGTTGCTGTCGGGGTGTATAACCCCAAGTCGTGTGCAATTGTACCTTGACCGGACTCGGTTACTTTTAACGTTTCACCCGGATTTGCGGATGTCAGCATAAGCGATCTGCCATCAGCTGACAGTGAAACGTTGGCACTGCCACCAAGTGCATTGTTGATCTTATCGATGATGTCCCCAATCGTGGCAGACCTGGAAAGATCGACATCGACCCGACCCATTACCGAACCTTCTATAACAAGCGTGCCAAGCCTGATTCCCTGACCGATCGTTCCTTTGACATCGCTTAGTCTGGTATTGATATCCGCAGCTGGTTTCAGATCTTTGTAGCTGGAAACTTTTCCCGTACCCGTACCGAAAAGCTCCTTGGCGGTAACGGACATATTTTCGGAAATTTCGGGGGCTACTTGTACTTTCATAGCCTGCAAATCGCCTGTAAATTTTACATTGTTACCGCTTAGCTCGAAAGGCGGGGAATTATTATCTCTGCCGGCGAATAAATAACTGCCAAGATATTCGGTGTTTCCAAGCGTAACAAGCTGGCCTATGATGGAATCGACAAGAGTAGCGGCTGATGAACGTTGCTCAGCAGTTGCGGTAGAACCGACGTTTTCCAGCCCGAGCGTATGCGCCTGATTGATCAGATCTCGCATCGAGCTTATCGTGCTGTCCGCAAGATTCATCGCCTTCGATGCGTTATCGATATTTTTAAGATACTGATCTTGAGCTTCGAGCAGATCGTCCATTCGAATAGCAGCGGTCGCTCCGACGGGGTCATCGCTTGGTCTGATTATTCTCAGTCCAGTGGCAAGCTGCTCCTGCTTATGCAGTAGATTTACCATCGTCTGCTGCATTCCGCTTATTAGCAGATCGCTCTGCATATTTTGACTTACACGCGTAATGTTTACAGGAGTAATAGCCATTTTATCTCTTTTCCATCAACCACTTTCTCTTAAAACAACCTCAATATTTCCTGAATCATATCGTTAACCGCTGACACATATCGGGCAGCTCCCTGAAATGCCCGTTGAGTAGATAACAGATTTACCGTTTCTTCGTCTATGCTCACACCGCTAACAGATTCCCGCTGAGCGGTAAGAGTATCAACAATCGCTTGGTGTACTTCGTGCCTCTGTCTTGCACCTGCGCTTTTCGTACCGAGATCGCTTACAATCATTCGATATTTATCCGCAATACTCATTCCGTTAAGCGAATCGACAGGGTTTGTCCTTAACTGAGCGATGTCAGCTGCATTCGAACCGTCGCCCGGAAGATTATCCTTCGCACAGGCAATCAGCTGGGGATCATCGGCAATCTCGCTACGCACGTCTATGTCGAAGGCATTTTTTCCGGTAAGGAAATTGTTGATACCGATAGCAGCTAAGAAGTTCGAACTGTCCTGCGAGAAGGTAATCTCATAGTTGTCACTATCCGTTTGTATTTTTACGCGACCATCACCCAAGACCGAAGCGGAAACATTATCGATAGCATTTATCTGAGCGATTACATCATTCAGGCTCATATCGGTGCCTACACCATTCAAATCAACATTTATTTGATGTGTGGTGATTTGGCCTGTGTTAAGGTCTTTGACATTTACGAGGAACGTTCCGTTTTGAGGGGTAAATGTCAATCCTGCTTTGTCTAACTCCGCATTGGCGTCATCGACAGCGTATGTCGATGTTATCGATTTATAGCCGTGTAGTCCCTGACCGCTCGAATGAATTTTGTTTACCTCGAAGATAAGAGCGGAAGCAAAATTATCAAGCTCTTCGATGTTTCCGCCAACGAAATCATTTATCAGATCGACAACCGCACCGGTAGTTCCGGAAAACGCTTGTATTTCTTTTCCATTGTCCGAAAACACAACCTTCGGGACGATGAGGTTGCTGCTGTTGGTCTCTTTCGATATTTCAAGTTTGCGAGCCTGATTGTTTTGTACTAACGGGTCGGAGCCTATATATACGTTTACTATTCCCGAATCCTGCTCTATTACGTGTACGTTGACAAGCTCGGAAAGGTCTTTAAGCTGTCTGTCTCTTTCATCCAAAAGTGCGCCCGCATTTCCGCCCGCACTTGTTGTCTGTGCTATCTGCCCGTTGATCTGTGCAATCTGAGACGTAATGCGATTGATTTGGTCAACGGTGTCGGACATTTTTTTATGCAAATCGTTATATACATTTACGATATCATATCTGAGTGTCTGAATCTGCTCGGCGAGAGATTGTGCCGTCTGCACTGTTACCGAACGAGCAGCTACATCCTGAGGTTTCGATTGTAGATCCGAGAAGGCATTGAAAAATTCGCTGAGCCCGCTCGATACATCATTTTGGGTCATCTCGTTGTATAAGGTCTCAAGCCTTGAAAGCACCTGCGAAGTCAAATCGTCGTAATTGTTATCGCTTATCGCTTCGCGAAGCCGTTGCTCGATAGAATTGTCGATATGTCTTTGCAAGCCGACAAGCCTTACTCCTGCTCCCGGATCGAATCCCTCCTGTAACCGTGAGCCGTGTACCGGAGCAAGCTTGCCCGTCTGACGGGTATAGTCGGGATTGCCGGCATTGGATATATTGTTACCGATGATTTGCATCATCGATTGCTGTGCCATCAATGCCGAGCGTCCGATTTGTAATGACCCGTTTATCAGTCCCATAGTTAGATATTTCCTCTATCCGACAGCATCCAAAAATCCTCTCGGAATACCTATCTTTTTCTGTCCCGTAGTATCGTATATTCCCGTATCGCAGTGCATCGCGGTAATCTGCCTCTGAATATCAGCGAAGCAACATAATATCTGTCTGGTAACCTCGTCATTGATTTGATTCATATGATGCACACGTTCAGCTGACGATCGAACAGCACCTGCAAGAGCAAGTAATCTGCTTCGATTAGGTTCTTGTAACTTGCTGGTGAGCTGAGTTATATTTATTTCACCTTCGAATCCCAACGTTCTTGCAAATTCGTAAGCAGCGCGTTTGCTTGCCTGTTCCGAGTTGCGGGCTTTGTCGATAAGAAATTTTTCACGTGCAGACCACGATTCCAGCGCATCCATATCGCCCGTACGCATCGCACGTTGTTTTCCGCTCAACGCTTGTATTATCTGCTCTTGCAAGTTTCTGAGCTGGATCAGATTGTCTATCAAGATGTCGAATAATAGTTGGCTGTCTCTGTTCATACGAGTTTACTCCTATTTTATTCCTGTCCACGATTGAGCTATTTTTTCAGCTGGTGCAAATTGTTTCGATTTGCCGAGTCTTTCAAGAAGAAACTGGTCAAGCTGAGAGGCGAAAGTCTGACCCGCTCTGCCGGCATTTAGCGGATTCGACAAATCCATCTCCGAGCGCATCTGCTTGAGCAGTGTTCCGAAAAATACCTGTCCTACGACCTGACGTATTTTCTCCTTAAGCTCAGCCTGGTGAGTAGCTGAAGCATTAGCTGCGTATGTTCGCAATATGTTAGTATGTACATTGTTTATACCATTCATTGCTGCTCCACCAATTGTCCTTGAAGATTGCCCGAGCGGGCAAGCTCGCGAATGATCGCTATCCTGTCCTGTGCAGTCATCTGCAGCGCATCCATCGCGTCGGTTAGAATTTTCAGATCGACAAATTCTGGCATCTCGAAAGTTTCCGTTTGGTCTTTCGGTTTACCTAATTTTTTCTTCAGCAGTGCTTCGGTGCTTATCGTAATACCCTTATAACTTATAGTTACAGGTGAGATCGTTACATTGCCATCGATAACAACCGTGCCCGTTCGCGAATTTATCGTAACCCTCGCCTGCTTTTCCGGCATAAGCATCGGAAGCGAGTTTATCCACGCGATAAAATTCGCAGGATTGTTGCGCTCGGTCTTCGGAATAACTACTTGTACATTTTTGGGATCCAAAGCCTTTGCGATTTTGTATTGCGTATTCTGAATGGAAACCGCTTCGTTTATTGTCATCGCAATCGCACTTGCCATCGACCAGCTTGCGTGAGCATCGTCAATCACGAGAGTAATCGCATCATTTGCGATAAAGTTATAAACGACATCACGCTCCATCGTAGCACCTTCTTTTATCGTTCCGCTGGTCGGAGTATCGGGATCGATTACCACCGGGCCAGCTGCAAGTGCGTATATATTCGTATCCGCTTTGTGAGGTCCGAGAAGCGGAGTGGTTATCAATCTGCCACCCTTTAAACTTTTTGCGGAGCCAATAGCGGAAACCATTACATCGAGATTTTGTCCTTCTCTCGCACCGTTTTTATTTATGACCGCTTCGACTGTTACCAATGCTACATTCTTAGCGGATTTCAAATCGCTTAGATTTAATACAGGATTACCGAAATGACCGAGAAAGGCAGCTAACGGTTTAATAGCAGGAAGAAACTTTCCACCATCGCCCGTACCGTTAAGCCCGACAACCAGTCCGAGACCGGTAAGACGATTTTCTCGCTGACCCTGAAGGTGCGTAATGTCAGCAATCTTGACAGCGTAAAGCTCCGCTGACAGTAATAGAATTATCAGAGCTGACTTTTTCATTATGTTCATTGTCTTGCCTTCCAATCTTTAATCCTCGATTATCAGAACGGCCTAATAAAATCCCACAATCTATACGCCCAACCACGACGCATCGCATCGCGAACCGAACCTTTGCTGACACGTTTGAAATGACATTCGTAAAGCTGAGTCGATAGAATCGTATTGTCCGCTGCTACGTCTTCGCTTCGGCACGTACCCGTCAAAGTGAATACTTGCTTTTCGCCATCCGTTTCTATAACGTCCGGGCCACCTTCAAGTACGAGATTACCATTAGGCTGAATATCTATTACCCTGCACGATATTCTCGTAATGACTTCGTCTTTGCGATCCTTCTTACCTTCTCCTTTGAATTCTCGCTTGATCTTAAAATCTATTTTCGGATCGCCCGCAGGAAGTGTGTCAAGAATGAGCCTTCTGCTTTTGAATCTTATCCAATCTTTCAGTTCAGCTTTGAGTGCAAGTTCTCTACTCAAATCATTCGTGCCGTCGTGCTTGTAGTATGACTTTTGCCTGACGATTACAGTGATAATATCACCTACTTTGAATATTCGTTTTGGGATGGGCTTAACCGCAAAAAACGAAACACTTCCGATAACACTGCTCTGCCCGTCGGGCGATGTGGTTTTGGTCGGTCGAATTGTCAGCGGAGCGGAGCGGGCGTCAGCCTGACGGAATAACGAGGAACTCTGTCCGTAACAGATCATTCCTGACCAGACCAACGCCTGCATCCACATTACCATTGGAATCAATGTCCGCATCAACCACATCATCACGCGTATCATTGTTTACTCCCAACTGCCAGCTGATATTCCGAAGAATTCACACCGGCGGAAGCTGAATTTACCAATACTTTACCCGAAGAAATAATCTTCGTACTGAAAACATTTTTCGAACGCTCATTGCGAACAGGGATAATCTCTCCCTTACAGCCGGTTTTCATCGCCTTGCCTACCGTTTTTATTTCCAGCCCGCTATTACGATAGATGACCGTAACAAGCTGACCGCGTTTGACCAGCGGTATAGGTTCAAAAAGGTCTTCGGTAAGAATCGTGCCAGCGGAAATGAGATGTTTGCTTCGGTGATCCGAAAGTTCATCCTCAGTCATAGGCATTCTGCCTCTGAGCTGATTTATATCTCGCCAGACCCATTCAACATCGTTAGTCGTAACGATAGCTTTGCTGTTTATCTTATGCTTAGCGACCATCACCTTCGCAGACA
>WFQY01000135.1 GCA_015486815.1 Phycisphaerae bacterium
ATCATATTGCGCTCGTAGAATAAAACGGGTGTATCGATTGCAGGTGCAATTCGCAGGACGTATTTTATCCCGTCGGAAGTGCGAAGATAGAACGAAGTATTGAATTTGCCCGTGGGGATTCTCTCAGCTGATATTATCGATTCGGAAAGCACATCGTTTAGAAATTCAATATGTTTATTAGAAAGCACTGCTATCTCCGTTCAATATCAACGATTGTAATAAATATGCGAATACTAGAATTTATCGTTTTATAGCTAATATTTCAATGTAATGTGAAGATGAAGAGCGAAGAGAGAGGAGTGAAGAGAGAAGAATTGATGATTGAAGATTTTTTATCTATGATTTAAGATTACAGCTATGCTTACTTCGACAGAAAAAAAAGCAAGATTATTGCGGACATATATCGGCGGATATCCGCTTTGGTTGGCGTGGCAGGTTACATATCGGTGTAACTTTCGGTGCGGATTTTGTCAATACTGGAAAGATCCGCAAGGGAAGATGCCCGAGCAGACGCTTGAACAATTCGAATACGGAGCACGTCAGCTTGCGAGAGTCGGGTCGATGTTTATCTCGCTCGCTGGCGGAGAACCATTGCTAAGAGATGATATTGTCGAGATAGCACACATTATCAACCGCTGGCATTTGGGGTTTATTACGACCAACGGATATCTGATGACAGCGGATTTAGCGAAAGATTTATACGAAGCGGGGCTATGGGGCGTATCGGTAAGCATTGATTATATCGATCCTGCGAAACACGATAGACGCAGAGGGGTAAAGGGAGCATTCGAGCGGGCGGTGAAGGCGTTGGAATATTTGGCGAGAGTGAAACGCAAAGCGTGGCAGCGAGTGAATCTGATGACGGTACTTATGCACGACAATATAGATGAAATAGAAGAGTTGATAAAATTGGCGGGTGAATTTAATGCGTATTTTATGGTTCAGCCTTACTGTATTATGAAGACGGGCGATAGTCAATTTATCTGTCGAGATAAAAATATATCGAATTATATGCTCGAGCTTCGCCGACGTTATCCGAATATGTTGAGTAATCCGTATTTTCTGAGTCAGTTTGATAATGCACTGAATGGCGGAGTTGATGGCTGTAAGGCGGGAAGGGCATTTTTCAATATTGACAGTATAGGTAATGTATCAATCTGCGTGGAAAAGCGGAATAGCCCGTCGGGTAATATATATAAGGATAATATCATAGAAATATTCGCACGGATGCGTGAAAGCGCAAGAGTAAACAAATGTAAAGCGTGTTGGTATAATTGCAGAGGCGAAGTGGAAAGTTTGTATAATCCGTACGGATTGATACGAAGTCTGCCAACGTATTTGTTTGACACGGGAGTAGCTCCGACAATAAATCAGAAAGCAAACATAAACAAAGGAAAAGGAGTTAATATCAATGGGATTGAGATTTGCGATAATAGGTCTGCCATTCAGCGGCAAGACGACAGTACACTCTGCGCTAAGCGGAATTGACGTAAGTGAGCTGACGGAAGTTTCGCATGGCAGCGGAATACATCTTTCGACGGTGCATTACGAAAATGACGAGCGGCTACATAAGATTGCGGAAATTTATAAGTCACGAAAAATTACGACGATAAGCTTTGAGCTTATGGATTTTCCGGGCTTCGATTTTGCGAGTCCGTCGGGTAGAGACCAGATACGCAGACATATCGCAGATGTCAGGCAGTGCGATTTATTGATACTTGTAGTGCGTGCATTTGAGAATGACGCTGTTCCGCCCTACCGCAACCGGATAGACCCGCAGGCGGATCTGAATGAGCTTATGGAAGAATTTGTTTTTGCTGATATGGATCAGCTAACTCGTCGGATTGAAAAGCTCGAAGTATCGGTAAAGAAGCCAACGCCTAACAGGGAAAATGATATAAAAGAACTCGATCTGCTTAAGCGATGTCTCGGTGCGCTCGAAGAGGGAAAATCGATCGAAAACGTACCTGCTAACGAGCATGAAAAAAAGATGCTCAAGACATTTGCACTTTTGACACAGCATCCGATAGTGGTTATCATCAATATTGACGAAAATCAAATAGGTAAAGATTTCGATCTGCAAGTCGGCGGTATGGTCAAAGGGTCAGCTGTTTGTGCCGGGAGATTTGAGCAGGAATTAAATCAGCTTGAAGCCCAAGACAGAGAGGCATTTATGGCGGAAGCGGGTTTGACGGAACTGAGCAGAGACGAAATATTTAGGTTAATTTTCTCCAGCTTGAATATGGTAACATTTTATACTGCGGGAGATAACGAAGCGAGAGCATGGCTTTTGGAGTCGGGCAGTACAGCGGTCGAGGCAGCTGGCAAAATTCATACCGATATTGCCCGCGGATTTATACGTGCGGAAACGGTAAGCTATGACGATATTGTCAGCTGTGGTTCGGAAAAACAGGCAAAACAAGAAGGAAAACTACGTGCGGAAGGTAAAGAATATATCGTAAAAGACGGCGATATAATTTTGTTCAGATTCAACGTATAAAAGTTGACGAACGTCGAGCAAAACAGATAAAATTTCATATAATCGATGGATGTACAACTCAAAGGAAGGAGTTGAAAATGTTTAAGAAGGGATATAAGACATTCGAAGATTTCGATTTGAGCAATAAGCTTCAGGAAGCAGTCCGTGAGGCTCGTTTCGAAAGACCAACGGAACTTCAACAACAGGTAATACCACTTGCGTTGGAGTATAACGACGTGATATTCGAAGCTCGTAGCGGAATGGGAAAAAGTGCGTGCTTTGCGATACCGTTTCTCCAGCATTGGCTAAGAGATCGCTCTCGGAAAGGGATAATAATCACTTCAAATGCGAAAAGTGTAAATCAGCTGGCGAAGGTCATTACGAAGCTCGCTCCGACGTTAAAGGCAAGAGTGCTTAAGTTTTCGGGTGATGACGATTATTTCTATCCCGAATTTCATCTGAAGTGCCCGATAATCATTTTAGAGCTTGGTGTACTCGAAAGATTTATGAGGCGAGAAAAGGAATATACAGCTGCTGTGCGTTCGTTGGGGATAGATGATTTCGATCTGCTGGTCAATGAAGAACAGAAGCTAAGTAATCTGATACAAAAACTCGATACAAACAGACAGACATTGATATCAGCTCGTAAATTAACGCAAAAGATAATTGAGAAAGCGCAATGGTATTGTAATTCGCAGCGGCTTGAAAAAGTTCAGCTGATGCTTCCCGAAACGCGATGGGCTCAGCAGCAAATACTACTGCAATATGTTTTTGTTAATGATTCCAATCGTTTCGATTATCTACTGAAATTGCTTCGTATGGAGAATGAAGGGATTGTGCTTATAATTACCGATTCCGATCGAATATCCCGATATGTTGTCGATAGGCTACAAGCGAAAGGAATAAACGGTAATGTGCTTGCTTATGCGATGCAACTTGAAGAAAAGCGTGAGATAGTCAAAAAAGTTGCGCAAGAAGGTAAAGGAATATTGGTTGGCTGTGAAGCGGCTTTGAATGGTCTGAGTCTGCCTCATATAACACATCTTGTTTCGTGGACGCTGCCTACTCAAATCGATGGGTATATAAGACGGATAGACCGGTTTGCCAGTCAGGCAAATTTGAAGACAACAACACTCATCGACGAAAATAGGTCGGCAGTGATAGATATCCTTGAAAGACGCACCAATCAACAGATGATATGTGTGAATGATCAGCTTGAAAAAATACAAACTATAACATCGGTAGAAACGAAAGATTTACCAAAACCGGAAAAACAGCAATTAGAGAAAATTATGATTCCGAATCGATTTCGCAAGCCTGTGTTTGCTACGGAAAAGGAAATAGCAAAACTCACCCGAAACGGAAAGGTGAAAAAGACTCTCGGCAGCAAGTTTGTGCCAATGCGAAAACGCAGAATGTAAGCGAAATAGGGGGAACAGTTGTAAATTTCGTCAGGAAAAGACATTGAACGCTCAAAAGAAATTACTGTTGGCATTGGTCGTTTTGATTCTTACCGTTTTTGCCGGTGCCGTGGGATACTACTGGCTGGGTTTGGATTTTCTGGAATCGACATATTTGTCGGTGATTACAATTACCACTCTTGGTATGCGTGATGTCGGCAATCTCGGCGTAGCGGGAAAGATATGGACTATGATAGTAGTAAGCGTAGGGTTTGCGGTAGCAGCGTTTGCTTTTTCTTATCTTCTCGCAGTGATTACAAGTGGTGAGTTGCAACGCGTTTTCGGGAGACGACAATTGGAAAATAAAATCAAAAGTATGAAAAATCACTATATTATCTGCGGATATGGCAGGATGGGTTCGATAATCTGTGATAATCTCGCGAAAGAAAAAATGCCGTTTGTAGTAATCGAAAATGATCCGAATAAGACTCAGCTATTGGAGCAAAAGCAGTTTTTGTATCTGCTGGACAATGCGACGGAAGAACATACGTTGATAGGAGCTGGCATAGAAAGGGCAAAGGCATTGATAGCTGTCCTTGGCAGTGATAGTGATAATGTTTATGTAACGCTGACTGCACGTGGTTTGAATGATAAGATTCAGATAGTCGCACGGTCGGAATCCGGGGATACGGAGAAAAATCTCATTCGTGCCGGAGCAAATCGTGTAGTGTCTCCTCATCATATAGGAGCAATGAGAATTACGAATATTCTGCTTCATCCTGCAATAGTGGAGTTTGTAGATGTAGCAGCGAGGGATGTCGAATTGCAGGTAGATGAGATAGAGATTGCAGAAGATTCCGAGCTTATAGATAAGCCACTCAAAGACTCAAAGCTAAGGGAAAAAAGCGGCTTGATTGTTGTTGTTATCAAGCGCAAAGACGGGACGGTGATATTTTCTCCGACAGCTGGGACTATTATCAAACAAGGAGATTTACTTATCACCATAGGCAAACGAGGCCAGGAGCTGCCGGATAATTTAAGTTAACAGTCTTTAGTCCTTAGCTTTTGGCTTTTAGCTAATAGCTAAAGGCTTATTCTTAATAGCTTGACATAGTATCTTTGAGGTTTTAAGGGATTATGAGTATTCGAAACAAATATATTACGATTGATTGTCTTAAAGATAAGATTGGTCAACAGGTAACAATAGCTGGCTGGGTGAGGCATCATCGCAGTCC
>WFQY01000136.1 GCA_015486815.1 Phycisphaerae bacterium
ATATTAAGATGGTACGCAACTGTTACAATCAAAACATATTTTGGCAATAGGTTTAAAGGAAAATAGTATGTCGGATATACTTGAAATAACTGAAAAGCTTGATAAGACAGATCGCAAACTTGTTGAGCGATTTGTAAACACATTGCTTAGCAAAGATAAATATCGCAAGCTTAGACGGGAAATTGAAGCCCGCAGAAATGAAGCGAAAACGGGTAAAACCCTGTCTCACGATGAATTCTGGAAGAAGATTGATGTATAAGATTATTTATCCACGCAGTTCCCGTCTGTCATTCCCGCGAAGGCGGGAATCCAGTGATTATGAAACATTAATGAGTTGCTGCCTTTTGTCCGTTCCGAACAGAGTAGAATATATTTTATAGATATCAATAGCTTTACAGGAGTTTTGCCGTGGAACAGGCACGATCGTTATTTCCGCCCCAGCAAGCAATGGGGTTGATGACTGACTTTTACGAACTTACGATGGCAGCGGGATATTTCTCTCTCGATCATAACCCAAAAGCTGTCTTTGAAGCGTTCGCGAGAACTCTGCCACAAAATCGACATTTTCTCCTATTGGCGGGCTTAGAGCAAGCAGTGCATTATCTGCTAAATATCAGATTCGGAAAAGAGCAAATCGATTGGCTGAAACAGCAGGAAGTATTCAAAAACGTTCGCAAAGAGTTTTGGGAATATCTCGCAGAGTTCAAATTCACAGGCGATTTATGGGCTGTGCCCGAAGGGACGCCTGTATTTGCCAACGAACCTTTGGTTAGGCTCGAAGGTTCGCTACTCGAATGTCAGCTGTTCGAAACATATCTTCTAACGACGCTAAACATTCAAACACTCGTAGCGACGAAAGCTGCTCGCGTCTGCAATGCCGCTAAGGGTAGGCCCGTTGTCGATTTCGGTGCGCGAAGGGCGCATGGCCCGCATGCGGGAATATTAGCTGCCAGGGCGAGTTATATTGGCGGATGTATCGGAACGAGCAATGTGTATGCAGCTAACGTTTTGAACATCAGACCCATAGGCACGCAAGCACATTCGTGGATAATGAGTTTCGATACGGAACAGCAAGCATTCGAAGCGTATGCGGAGGTATTTCCCGACAATGCAATCTGTCTGATAGATACCTATGATACTATCGAAGGAGCGAAACGAGCAGCTAAGCTCAAAAATAAACTCAAAGCTGTCAGACTCGACAGTGGTGATTTGGTAAAGCAGAGCAAGCAGGTGCGAAAAATTCTCGACGAAGCGGGCTTAGCTGACGTCAAAATCATAGCATCGAGCGACCTGAACGAATATACCATAACGGAGATGCTCGATAGGGGCGCGCCCATCGATTTCTTCGGCGTCGGTACGGATATGGTAACGAGCAAAGATGCACCGGCACTGTCGATTGTCTATAAATTAGTGGCAATGGAAAAAGACAGCAGGATGATACCGGTGCGGAAATTTTCGAGCGATAAAGCGACCTTTGGCGGGATAAAACAGATATTCAGGAAATATGACGATAAAGGAAACTTTAAGGAAGATATTGTCGGGTTAGCAGAAGAAGACATCGCTGGCGAGGCTCTGCTGAAACAAATAATATCGAAAGGCAAGCTAATAATCGATTTGCCTGGCCTTGACGCAATTCGCAGCTATGCACAAACTCAACTTAAACTTCTGCCCAAACATCTGTTTGACTTGCGTGGAAATGCATTCTATCCTGTAATTTTGTCGGATAGGTTGATAGAATATAATAAGCAACCGAATGAACAGGGAGGATAGTAGTATGGGCAATTTAGCCAGAAAAATTTTTAAAGAAATAGAAAGTCTTCCGGAAGAACAGCAGGTAGAAATACTTGATTTTATTCAGTTCTTAAGAAGTAAATTGAGGCGGGAAGAAAAGCTATGGAATAGTTTTTCGCTTGACAGTGCAATGAAGGGTATGGAAGACGAACCTTTAATCTATTCCGAAGATGATATTAAGGAGCATTTGACAAATGATTCTTGAGGGAGATATCATATTATTTCGCTTTCCTCATACAGATATGACACAGGGAAAACTCAGGCCGGCTCTGGTTCTTAAAAAGTTGCCAGGACAGTTCAATGATTGGCTTATATGTATGATTTCATCTCGAACGCATTTATACCACACTGAATTTGACGAAGTAATAACGACAGCAAGTAATGATTTTACCGAATCTGGATTAAAAACTTCGAGTGTAATTCGAATTTGTAGAATAGCTGTTGTGGAGGGCGAAATTTTCGTTGGCAAATTAGGCGCAATATCTTCGCAAAGGCTCAAAAAAATTAAAACTAAATTGAGCAAATGGATTATGTCATAAAAATTATTTACAAAATGGATTTTTGCTATGAAACGATTTTCTGACATTTTAATCGATATTGATACGCAGGTTGATTTTATGCTGCCCGATGGTGCGCTTTATGTAACGGGAGCGGATAAAATTATCCCCAATCTCGGACGACTGTTCGAGTGGGCGAAGCGAAATAACATCCCGATAATCTCATCCGTTGACGCGCATACCGCTGACGACCCCGAATTCAAAGATTTTCCGCCCCATTGCGTTAAGGGTACCGATGGGCAGAAAAAAATCGAGGAGACACTTATCGAGAATCATAAAATCGCATCGCCCGAAGAGAAAATAGATGTTTCCATCTTCGATAAACATCAGCAGATAATTTTCGAAAAACAGACTTTTAGTTTGTTTAACAATTCGCAAGCTAAGGAATTGATTGAATTGCTCGAAGCTGACAGATTTATCGTCTGTGGTGTAGCTACCGATTATTGCGTGCGAGCAGCAGTCGAAGGTTTGATTCAATCGAGTAAAAACGTATGCGTGGTAAGTGATGCGATAGCTGCTGTCAATGCCTCCGCAGGACAGGCAGCTATGGAAGGTTTTCTCCGCCACGGCGTAGAAATTTCACGAACCGAACATATAATAGCAACCAAATCAGGATAGGCATCTGTTATGAAACTCGCATTAGCTCAGATAAATCCTATCGTCGGCAATATCGAAGGCAATACGCAAAAGATATTGTCCAATATTACCCAAGCCAAAAATCAGAGGGCTAATCTTGTGATTTTTCCCGAGCTTGCTATTGTCGGATACCCACCGCGAGACCTCCTACTCAAGCCAAGCTTTATCGAACAGAATCTTGACGCTCTCGATACAATTGCTCGAACGATGCCCGATGGTATAACCGCTATTATTGGTTGCATCCAGAAAAATACGCTTCAGACGGGCAAAAATCTCTATAATTCGGTAGCTGTCATTGCGAATGGGCGCATAGTAAGTATTCACCACAAATCTCTGCTGCCGAATTATGACGTGTTCGACGAACAGCGATATTTCGAGCCCGGGCCTATCGTAACGCTTGCCCGTATAGATGGAAAGAAAATAGGCATCAGTATCTGCGAAGACCTTTGGACGCTTCAGGATGTTGTCGGGCGAGTTCTATATCATCATGACCCGATATCGACATTAGCAGCTGAGGGCGCGCAAATTTTCATCAACGTAGCTGCTTCACCTTTTGTTGTCGATAAGCACAAAATACGCAGAAAACTTCTAAGCGAACACGCAAAGAGATATCAGCTGCCTCTCGTATATGTCAATCAGGTAGGCGGAAATGATGAGCTTATCTTTGACGGGAGAAGCTGTGTGTATTCACCGTCGGGCGAACTTATCGCACAGGCGAAAGGATTTGCCGAAGACCTGCTGATTGTCGAACTTAACGGAAATACACCGTCAAGAATCGAGCCAACGACCGAAGGGGTGCAAGATGTCAAAAACGCCCTTGTGCTTGGCCTGAGAGATTACGTCAGAAAGTGCAGATTTGATAAAGGTGTTGTGATAGGTCTATCTGGCGGAATAGATTCCTCGTTGGTAGCGGCTCTTGCGGTCGAGGCACTCGGTGCCGAATATGTTCACGGTATCGCAATGCCTTCGGAATATAACTCACCGTCGAGCCTTGCGGACGCAAAGCAACTCGCAGAAAATTTAGGGATAGATTTCAATGTAGTAACCATCGATTGTATCAGAGCTGCCTTTGACAGTCAGCTAAAGGATATATTCGCAGGCAGAGAGCCAGACGTTACCGAAGAAAACATCCAAGCCAGAATTCGCGGAACAATCTTGATGGCGATGTCTAACAAATTCGGATATCTCGTTCTCAGCACGGGAAATAAGAGTGAGCTTGCGATGGGATATTGCACGCTTTATGGCGATATGGTCGGCGGACTATCGGTGATAAACGATGTGCCAAAGACTCTCGTAGATGAGATTGCAAAACTTATCAATAGCGAGCGGGAAATCATACCCGAAAATGTATTTATAAAACCGCCGTCAGCTGAGCTTCGACCAAATCAGACCGACCAAGATTCCCTACCGCCTTATGAGATTCTCGATCCGATATTGAAGATGTACATCGAGGAAGAAAAGTCAGCGGAAGAGATAATCGAGGTGGGCTTTGATGCGGATATTGTTAAAAAAGTTATTGTTACCGTGGACAAAAATGAATATAAACGCAAGCAGGCTTCTATTGGTCTGAAGGTAACATCAAGGGCATTTGGCTCGGGCAGACGAATGCCGATCGCTCAGGGATTCAAACAATTCAAACGATAGGAACGAATAGATAATGGAAAACGAAACAGATACAAATAACACAGATACAAATAACGAAAATGAAAATATCGAAGAAAACGAGCAAACGCCGCAGCTTCACCTCGTAGAAGGCGAAAGCAAGGACGGTATATCTATTACTAATGAGCAGATTATAGAAGCGGTTTTGTTTTCATCCGACAATCCTGTCTCCGCCAGCAAGCTTGCATCTATCATAGGCATATTAGGCTCGAAAGAGATTCGAAAAATCATCGAAAAGCTGAATGATTCTTACGAGCGGATGGGTGCTTCTTTCCGCATCGAGGAGATAGCAGGAGGCTATCAGATGATGACACGTCCGGAGTTTGCACCGTATCTTCAAAAGCTATATAAAGTACGAGCGGAAAACAAACTCTCTTCCGCCGCCCTTGAGACATTAGCGGTTATCGCATACAAACAGCCCGTTGTCCGTGCCGAGATAGAAGCTATTCGTGGCGTAGCTTGTGGTGAGATTATTCGCTCACTGCTGGAAAAGGGGCTTATAAAGATTGTAGGCAGAGCTGAGGAACTTGGTCGACCTATGCTCTACGGCACTACTCGACGATTTCTTCAGGTCTTCGGATTGGCAAGTCTTGACGACCTGCCAAAAGTACCTGAGCTTAACCTGCCTAAGGATACGCCCGAACCGCAAGACTCCGATGAACAAAAACAAGAACAAGAGTGAATTTACAATTTATAATTTATAATTGTCTAAGAAGCTACGCACCCGCGTCAGCTTCTTCTCAATCCCCAATTCACAATCCGCGATCAACAATCTCTTTTCTCTCCTCTCTCTTCGCTTTTCTCTCTTCACTCTTCACTGCTCCATCATTTCTACAAATTTATCGAACAGATAATCAGCGTCGTGTGGGCCTGGCGATGCCTCCGGATGATACTGAACTGCCATTACCGGCAACTCCTTATGCTTAAACCCTTCGATAGTATCGTCATTCAGATTTATATGAGTAACCTCCAAATCAATCTTCGCTAACGAATCGCCGTCAACAGCAAAGCCGTGATTTTGAGAGGTAATTTCCACCCGTCCGCTTGATAGGTTTTTTACGGGCTGATTCGCTCCGTGATGTCCAAACTTAAGTTTATACGTCTTCGCACCTAACGCTAATGC
>WFQY01000137.1 GCA_015486815.1 Phycisphaerae bacterium
AGATTATTTTGGGCGAGCGTCAATCCCGGCATCCGCAGTTCGACAAGAGGCTTACCGAGACACTCGATTTTCCTGCTTTTCGGATCAAGCTGAAATAACATGCCCAACTCAGTTCCAATGTACAGACAACCATCATCAGCAGAGATCATACAATCAATCTCGTTATCATAATGCTTTCCGTAAAAAGGCGAAACGACGGGAGTGGATCCGATGCCAAAGTTCAGATATTCCATTTTATTCTTGTCCGGATCATACGTGAAGAGGTTAAGTTTTTTCTTGCGAGAATCCCACCATGTACCCCAGAACTTGCCCTCATCGTCGATCGCTAAACGTTCGGGCTGAGACCCTATGAGACCGAGGTCTTTTGTTATTTGTGTATGAAGATCAAATCGAAATACTCTGGAGCTCGGATACGTTATTCCGTAGATAATTTTTCGTTTTTTATCCAGAGAAATCGTCTGGATATATTCGTGTGGAATCGGGATTCCCATCTTTTCGATTTTTCCCGAAGAAGGGCCATATTTAAAGATTGCCCCGCCCGGTGCGTTGAGATATTCATCGAGGTCATGTAAACACGCAGTAGCACCATAGATAGTTCCATCGTCATCCAACTCAAGCGATCGATGTATCTTAACTTCATACTCGTCAGCTACTTTATTATATCCACATGATTGAAATTGCCCTGTTCGGGGATCGAACCGATATAGCAGATCATTATTGTACGCTGTCAATCCGCAATAAATCATCTCATCAGCGGGATTGTAAAGCAAACAAGTGATACAAAGATAGTGTTCAAAAAAATCAGGATCGTTTAGATGTTCGCGAAACGAATAGTTATTATATTTTTCCCGATCGACTTTCATTCTTTTCAAAATGTGTGCTTTCACTTTCATTGCAAAATTCCTTTTGTGTAGTTGCTATGGTCTGAAACGATAGTTGAACCATTGTGGCTCGACCTGACAGGGATATTTGCCGTTATCATACGTGTAGCAGGTATAGCGTTGCCGATCTAATTCGCCGATGATATGTTTAATTGTAACGAATGATATCATCTGCCATGCTTCGCCATTTGGCTGAATCTCTTTAGCTGGCAGACGGTCTTGATGTTGGCAAAGGTGTGCCCAACCATTATGATCACATTGCGCATCACGAAGGCGTTGATAACAAAGCGGACCTTGCCGCTCTTCCAGATGCCAGCGAAGTCGTCCCATTCGCTCGTCGTAGTAAGCTAATTCCTGCGGAGTATTGATGACCTTTTTCCGTAGTTTCAGATCGGACAGCCCTTTCGATGTCGTATAGGCAATGCCTCGCTCACACCACCGTTCAGCCAGTTCAACTCTGACCGGTTCAAGAACAACTGCTGATCCATGTTTATCAATTATTACCACGTTCGAATTGTCTTCCAGCAACCCGCAATAGCGACGATAGATATCCACTGCTTCTTTGGTGCTTGATGCGTAGCTCATAACAATCCGATCAATACCGCCTGGTATTGGAAATCTAACCACGGGCGGTGATTCAGCGTACTTCGCACCACCGGCACTGCAGGCAGCTAAGCCTGCTTCGTTGACCACATACCCTATAGCGACAACGTAATTATAACCCCCGCTCCGATTCAACATAAGCGTTGGACGATTATCTTTGAAACTCTGACTTTTTGTCCATACAAACGCATCATCACAGGATTTTCCAATGAGTCTGCCTTCCGTCGTATCTACCAGTGCAATCGCAGTACAATCAGAGGATACCCCCCTGCCGTGAGCATTTTCGATAGGAAGTTTACCGCCCGCATTAAGCCAGCATTCCATCTCACTCGGCTCAAATTCATAAAAGTAAGGTTTTAGAACACGCCAATAACGATATCGAAATACCGCTGATTCAGTAATATTTGCTCCTGTAGCTATACCCTTTACCCAATCCCTCCACCATTCGACCGCACCCTTCAACTCCGGATACGCTGTGGTGCCCGGAAAGCTTTCGAGCACCAATCGATGAAAAAGAAAATAAGTCTCATTCAGTTTTGTTTCATTCCACTTGTTGATATTGTCAATCCGATATCTAAGTGATGGACTGGCAGAAAACGACCGTATAGCCTCCTCGCGCATTCTCTCCAAACTTGATATTCGAATTTCATCGACGATAGTTTCCCGTGCCAGCTTTCCTTCTCGAAGCCCCTCTGTATATCCTGAATCGCTAACCTCTACTATTTTCATCATATCATTCATTAGTTGCCTATCCTGCGTCCCTTCAATTGCAAAATATCGTCTGCTCTGACTTTACCCATAAGTTCAAACCCCATATCAATCGTTTTGCCACCCGAATATATTTTTGTGCCTTTTCGGAATTGTTGCCCTGCACGGGAAATCGACCATGTAATCTGCCACTTGCCCTGTGGTAAATCATCTATTTTGACGCTTATTGCTCGCGTCAAGATTCGATGTGCCTGCTCTGTGTGCTTTTTTGTTAACAAAGACAGATGTATCTCAATCGGACCGACACGCTGAACTTTGTCCTTGATATAAAACGGATCCGGTATGTGAAACTCAAATTCAAGCACATTTGATATATTATTCTCACGCGAAAATGCGAGCACCGCAGTGCGATATTCTTGTAGTGCAATAGTACAGTTTTTTATCGATTTTTTGGTCGGGAAACGCAGCCGAGCTTCTCTGCCCGTCGGTCCGTAAACCCACAACGTAAGTGCCGAATTTCGTTTTGGCTTATCGAAATGGATTGTAGGAATCAGATCATAATGATCGAGACAATTGACAAAAATGAATCGAGATGTTGATTGATCTTCAATAAACAGTAAATCCCGACGCTGAATATTGTTAAGGCCTGATATGCAATAATCTTTCCATTCGTCGGTTTTTTCCGCAAGTTTATCGAAGAATTTTTCGGTAAAATCATCGAGTGCAAGATAATAATTGAGGCCATTGACCAGCCAAACACTTCCCTTCCCTAATTTAG
>WFQY01000138.1 GCA_015486815.1 Phycisphaerae bacterium
CATTTTCATCGATGGCAGAGGCAAAAAAATCCGTACACCAAAGGCAATTTGCAAAGGCATAGGTATCTGTAGGATAATCAAGCCGGGCAAAGAGTACGAAATCATTCCTGTCAACGGAAGCAATCCGGGGTTCAAAATAGAAGCTAACCGTACCGTTGCGCTCGATTATGCCAGCAGAAAAATCGGTCAAGCTGAAATCAAATATATCGATGGCTATCTTTATGTCATTTCTGTAAAAAACGCCTTTAGTTATATAATCAGAAATTAGTCCCTAGCGATTAGTCCTTAGCTCTTAGCCAAAAGCTAAATGCTAATAGCTAAAGACTAAAGACTAAAGACTAAAGACTAAAGACTATTAATTGGTTGTTTCGTTTTATCCATCAAATAGTGTTGATTTTGACATTTTCATTTTTGTTAATCTGGCATAAAATTTAAGAGATATATTTATGTGGAGAAATAAGTTATGAAAAAATCCCTGTTCGCCGCCTTTACATTAATAGAGCTTTTGGTTGTTGTTGCGATAATAGCTCTTTTAGTAGCGATACTCTTGCCGGCACTTAATTCGGCAAGAGAAGCTGCAAAGGTTACTGTCTGTTCGAGCAATCTAAGACAAATCGGACAAGGTTATTTGAGATATTCAGATGAAAACAACGGTTTCTTGCCTATATGTGATATCGCAGGTGAGTATTGGATGACGCCATATTGGTACTGGTGTAAAAATCCTGAACTTGTAAGAGATATTATTAGCACCGTTTATTGGAATTCACCTTATCCCCCACCTGAAATAATGAAAAATCCACCTAAAGTTTTTCTTTGTCCATCGGATGATACTCCAATCAAAGCATACGCCAGCGATGGGCAATTATACAAATGGTGTAGCTATGGTACCAACGTCCATACTGGTTCGGGATGGAGGTGCGGAGATCATAGCCTTTGTGATGGCTATAAAAACTTTCTGATTTTCCTTACCCTGCCAAACTTCTTTTAGCGGCAGATGCATGGGAAAGTTTTGATCTTATGCAACACTCACCTAAACCCGATGATATTCATGCTGTCGATTGCAGACATTCCAAGCAAGCTGTCGTTGTCCATCTCGATTTACATACAACAACAATTAGCGAAAATGACCCGAAATTAGCTCACGATACTGCCGACACCGATTATTACTGGTTCTGGTGGGGAAGAGACGAACCGGGACACTAATTTCATCTGAAAGGAAGCTTGTGGAATGGGCAAAAAAATTTTCCTCGCTCTATGTATAGGACTGATAATATCCTCATATCTTCAAATTTCCGATGCTGACCCACCTCAGCCTGCTAAGAGCAACTATGGAGCTACTATCTCTCAATCGAATATAGCGACAATATGGAGCTGTCCGCCCGAATACAAAGTCGGTAAACACTGGCAGCCTCCTACCGAAAAATCCGAAACAATAACAATTTCGCTTGCAAAAAATGAATACGAAGCATATCAGCTAATCGTTTCTCCCAAAATAAATCTCTCCGATTTTACAATCTCCGTCAGCAGCCTGCAAAATAAAGATGCTATTACCACTTCACACAATATCAAAATTCTGCGAGTCGGATATGTAAATATCGAAAAAGCAACCGATGGTGCATATCCGATAGGCTATTGGCCCGACCCATTATTCCCGATAGAGCAACCTTTGAACTTAAAAGCGAACGAAAATCATCCCTTCTGGATTAGAGTTTACACGCCAAAAAACATCCCCGCAGGCTTATATAAATCTAACATCACAATAACATCGGACAAACTCAACATAAAAATTCCGTTACAAGTTAGGGTCTTCAACTTTCAGCTACCTGACGAGATGACCTGCAAATCCGCCTTTGGCGACAGGTTCAGCGAAGTATGGAAATATCATCACCTCAAATCAAACAAAGATAAAAAAATCGTAGCGGAAAAATATCTACAGAGTTTCTCTACACACCATATCTCCCCATACAACTGCAATCCAGTTGGTCCATCTTGGCAGCTTGAAATTTCCGTACCGAAAAATATCGACAGCAGATTATTCCCCCTTGGCGGAGAATACGTCAATAACGAATCGCATACGGGTGAAAATTCGCTTATCATCACCGACCAAAATAAGAAACAAGCTATTTATGCCGAATCTAGTAAAATCAATCTACCCGAAACAGGCAAATCAAATCAGATAAAATTTTCTCTATGGTATAGAACTCTTCTGCCCGAACGGATGGGTTCGGTCTGGATACGATTTTACGATAAGTCGGACAAGCAAGTAAAAAGCTGGCTTACAAACTTCTGTGGCGACGGACATTGGCAGAAACTTACACGTACCATTACAAAAATTCCATCGAAAACTGACTATCTGAAAATATTCCTATATCCCGCTGTCTGGACGGTCAAAGGTGAAAAAACAGGAATCGTCTGGTTTGATGACATACAAATAATTGCAAACAATAAAAAATTGATAAATCCGAACAGAGGCTCATTCGAGACAAACAGAAAATCATTTACAAACAAAGAATACGATAAACTCCGTAACGGCATAAAAGTAAAATTCAAAAACGGTGATAAATGGGCTAAAGCCATTCGCTCTGCTATAGACAAATATCATTTCAACACATTCTATCTGTGGCTAAAGGGTATGGGTGGATTGTCAAACGCTGATATAAACATACCTAAATATTACAACAGCGAGGGCAGAGTCTATTTCCAAAATTCCATCGAGTATAAAATCATATTCGAAAAATACATTCGTCAGCTGCGTAATGTTTTGAAAAAACATAACCTGCTCGATAAGGCCTACGTATATCAATACGACGAACCTATCGATTCGCACATTCCCTTCGTCAAACGCAATTATACCAGATTAAAAAAAATCGCACCCGAGCTGAAAACCTTAATGCCAACCAATAAGATAAATCCTAAACTCATCGATATCATTGATTATTGGGTGATAATCCATAATGCAGTTGACAATAAAAATGTCGTCAATTCCGACGCAATCAAGTGGAGTTATATTTGCTGCTATCCGCGAGCTCCGTATATAGGAGAATTTATCGACCATCCCGGGCTTGACCTACGACTTTGGCTTTGGCAGGTATTTAGCAGAAAACTCAAGGGCATATTGATTTGGGAGACATTATATTGGCGGGCGGACAAATCAAAACTCGAAAATCCTTATGACAATCCGATGTCTTCGAGTGCCGCTCAAGGTTGGGATTGGGGTAATGGCGATGGCAGACTCTTATATCCACCTCCGGAATGCTTTAAGAGTAATAAGCCTGTAATAAAACCGCCTATAGACTCTATTCGTTGGGAAATGATACGCGACGGACTCGAAGATTACCAATATCTGACAATTCTGCAAAATCTCATTGCTCGCTCTCATACGAATAACTACGTCAGCCTACTAAAACTACCCCCTGCTATTACATCGTTGCGAAACCATACAAAAGACCCCACAGTAATCCGCCAGCTTCGCACGAAAGTTGCAAATGCTATCGAAAATCTGAACAATTAACAAAGATCACGCAAAAAGACCACTCAAGCCAATCCTTCGCTTACTTTTATGCTAATGCCCCGTTTGGCAAGATGATCAACAAAAGGCTGATACGGCACATCGATCATCGGGTTAAGTAACCCCGAACCGCTTATACTATTCTCAGTTATCATCTGCGCACCAATAGCAGCGGTAAAACCAACCGTGCGATTCATCGCCATCAAACCGGTATTCAAATCTCTGTAATCTATCATCTCGTAAATATATCGTTTTCTCTGTCCCGCTGACCCCGCTGATCTGCCGGCAAGCTCGACACGAAGCACCGCAACATCACGCTCATCGCTCTTATACTGCAGCTTAGGCTCAAGCAATTTCGCAAGCAATTTCCGTTGGTTTATCGTCAAACCATCAATGGTAACATCCTTATCTTCAAGCAGCCCGAGTTTGGATATTACATACCAAAATTGACAATGCCCAGGCCAACGAAGCGCGAATCTGCCTGCACGTCTTATATTGTCCGCTCCGATAATTTTTGCATACTTTGTTGCATCACCATTCGGAAACGCTTCAAGTGTTCCCAATTCCGATACCTCCACGGTATGTGTGCTTTCCCTGCTAAAAATCTCATCGGGTGCTATATTACAGACCTTTCCGTCCTTGATAAGTTTTGCTGGCCTATAATACGAATTTAGCACACCTTCGAATATCCACGTAATCTTATAGTTAAGCGGATTATCACAAGCAGCCGACTCAGGCACTCCCCCACCGTAACTCAGATACTCCGTTACATCATCAAGTTTTCTGCACGCATCTCCCGCAAGAACAAGATCAATGCCCGGATCAAAACCAAACTCAGGCAGCAAAATCTTTCCTTTCGATTTCGCATGCTCACCGAGCTCGCGCAATTCCGGCAGCGTATAATAAGTATTCACATAATGCCACCCCACTTCTATCGCTATACGTGCAATTGTCGGTATAAACTGAATAGGCAGCAAATCGACGAGAACACCGGTTGTCAACTCTTTGAGTTTCTCAGACAATGCCTTTGGTTCGCTCAAATCTATTTTGCAAGGCTTGATGCGCGAATCACTTCCGAACTGCTCAGCCACCC
>WFQY01000139.1 GCA_015486815.1 Phycisphaerae bacterium
GCAGTATTGTGAATGATATTGTAAATGATGTAAAGATAGAGAGGCTTGGACTTGCTGATGCGGAACAATTTATCAAGTTTTGCCTTGAAGTAAAACCGCCACCTTATAATGAGACGACAACAGCAGCTGACATTATCAAAGGCCCGCTGGCACGGCTCGCTGATGGGGACGAATTTATTATGATACTTCGTGCGAAGGACAATAGCATTGTCGGCTATGCGTTTTGGAAACGCCATCCGACGCAAAGAACCACTTGGGGCTTTGGTATCGGCTTGCATAAAGACTATCGCGGCAGAGGGCTTGGCGGAAAACTTATGCGAGAGCTTTTCGACACCGCACGGAATGAGCTGGGATTGGAACGAATCGAGCTTTCCGTTGACGCACATAATACGCCAGCGGTAAAGCTATATGAAAAATTCGGATTTAAAAAATTACGAACAAAAAAACTGCCCGACAATAGAGCAATATTCTATATGGTAAAATCCTATATAGATGAGCCAGCTGACGAGAAGCTAATTGCGTCGGACATTCAGCAAAGACGCGAGAAAATATTCGCTGCTTATCGGGATATCGCACGTGAAAGATTTGACGATAAGGGCAACTGGATTTACCCCGGCAGGAAAATGGGAATACTGCGGGAAAATTATTGGCATAGTTTGGCATTTTTAGCCAGCCCGGATGAAAACGATCATAAACTCGTTATGCCGATATTGGAAAAGGAAGTTCATTACTTCTGCGCCTTTACGCCTTTCGTTTGTTTGCAGGTCTTGTGTAAACATAATGACAAACTATCCGACCTTGCACGCAAACGCTTGACGGATTATGTCAGCGAGAATCTTCAACATTCATGCACATCTGATTTTCAATTTCACGGCTATAATGACAATATGCCTTGTATGAAGGCGTTTGTTTTGCTTGCTGGCGGAGGACTTTTAGGGGACAAAAAATACGTTGACGAGGGATTGGCAAATTTATGTCAGCTTCGTTCGCTTTTAAAACGCAGGGGTTTCCTGAGTGAATTTAATTCACCTACTTACAGTGCTGTTTCACTGCTTGCTATTGCGGAAATTGTAAATCACATAAATCAACCCGACGCTATAGAATTGGCACGCGCGTGTGAAGAAAGAATTTTTGCGGAAATCGCATTCCATTGGCATAAAGAGACCGCTGGTTTGGTCGGTCCTTATAGCAGGGCATATACCGTTGACTCCGTTGGGCATATTGCGATGGTTAATACGCTTATGTGGCTGATATTGGGCGATGAGGTTTTCATCAATCCGATGCGATATCTGTTTTCCGATGAGATGGAAAAAGCGATTTTGCATCACAAGCGTAACGTCCCGTCCAATCAGGTAAATTCTATCTGGGTAGCTTCTGTTGATTATCATCCGCATCCCGAACTAATCGATTATCTAAAGCACTCGCAATATCCGCGAGCTGTTATCGGGACGAGCGAAAAGGGAGAAACGCATCCCGGCAGAACCGAAATCAATCCGAAAGACGGCACATATAAATTTATTCGCGAAGGCGATTTTGTCCATCGCCCGCGAAGTTATCCGACGATGAGTTATCTCACCAAACGCTGGTCGATGGGTACTGCGATGGGATATTTCGGAAACAATGCACAGAGTGAATTTTTTCATCTCAGGTATGCATTGAACAATGAGCCTAAGGGCATCGAAGATATACGCACAATTTATACGCGTTATATTATCAACGATAAATCAATATATGTCGATGTCGATGAAGCTGGCGAGAAAGGCCATTGGCCAGATGATTTGCTTCGTAATGAAGGACATGGCTTTGCCTTTCAACAGCAATCGGCTGCAATGGTCTGTTATACTCCGCTGCCTTATGTGGAAAAAGATGAAATATCGAGTTTGAAACTTTCACTCCTTATGTTATGCAAACATAGCAAGCCCGAAAAAATCGAAATCACCGATAACAATATCATTATAAAAGACAGCGGACTATGGATATTATTCAAGCCTATGGTTATAAGTCAGCTCAATAGTCTCGAAGGCGAAGGGAAAATCGAAATGCGTCGCGACGGTGATTGGCTTTGCATCGATATCTTCAATTACAAAGGCTTCGCGAGAAAATTTACTCCTTTGGAACTTTCACAGATTGGTAGCGGTTTTGTAGTCGAAGTTTCCGAAAAGCCTTTTGACAAATCAATTATAGACGCAAAGCTGACGGATCGTTATTATATGGATCAGAGAAGAATTTTTTATTATAGGGAAGATCTGGAATTAGCGTGCAGCTATGACCCTGCTTCGTTAGGTGTTAGATTTGCCACGATAAATGGTCGGGCTATTCCGCAGACAATGCTTGATATAAATGATTTTGGTGTGGCGAAGCTGCCTTGGATAAATACGGAACATCCGTATCCACCCGAAAACTTTGACTGGGTGAAAATAATCGAATCGAGAAAAATGCCATATTAGGAAGTAAACGCAACAATGAATAAACCAAAATTAAAAATCGGCGTAATCGGTGTCGCCCAGATGGGTGCAACGCGTAGATCTCAGCTAAAAAAATCCGAATTGTTTGACATTGTCGGACTATACGATATCGACAAAGCTGCACTCAAGCACGCAGCGAAAGCTGACAATGCTATCGCATATAACTCACTTGATGACTTATTGAACAATCCGGAGATAGAAGCTATCAGTATCAATACTCCTATTCCTCTACACGCAGAGCAAACGATAAAAGCTCTGAAAGCAGGCAAGCATGTACTCGTCGAAAAACCAATATCGAATAATATCGAATCTGCGGAGAAGATGATAGAAACCGCTCGTAGAGAAGACAAAATCCTTATGGTCGCACACAATCAACGATTCGACCCAGCGTTTAAGTTTATCAAAGAGAATTACGTCGATACGAACAAATTGGGGAAAATATGCGCAATAAGAATCGTCGGAGCATCATCGGCCGGCTTAGCTCAGCCCGAAGGTGCGTGGCGAACAATCGCAGAGCTTAATCCCGCAGGCCCTTTACTTCAATGTGGCTGTCATCTCATAGATACTCTTATGCACTATTTCGGGAAAATCGATCTATCGACAATACAATCGCAAATGAGAAATGACATCACTGCTGGCGAGGTCGTCGATTGCATATCGCTGATAGCAAAGCTCGATAATGGTGTTATGCTAACGATGGATGAATATTACACCACAGCTTATCGGCACGAATTTCACATCTACGGAACAAAAGCTAACATCTACTTCTATTATCATCGCAGAATTTTGAAATTTCAGGAATGCGCTTTTGGTCAGCCCGAAACGCCCGTTGACGTACCAGTACCGCCACTACCAGCTAATGAGCACAATATTGCTGTCGTTACCGAATTTTATAATGCTATTCGTGAACATCGTGAACCTCGCCCCGCTCCACAGGATGCATTGGAAGTTCTGCGTGTGGTAATAGCAGCTGACTCCGCCGCCAAAAGCCGATGAGTTTTCTCAGCACATATAAATATGCGGATATTAATTTCCGCATATTATACCCCGTAGGACTACTGCTCTCCCGACTTCGGCGGTTTTTTTGGAATTTTTCAGAAAAATCGTTGATTTTGGCTTAAAAATAAGGATTTTTTCTCAAACCCCTCTTGTAGTGCCTAATAATAATGTTTTTATTTATTTTTTCTTGACATAATCCCTTTTGCC
>WFQY01000140.1 GCA_015486815.1 Phycisphaerae bacterium
AAAAAATATAATACTTTATTGACGGTCTTTCAAAATCGACGATATATGCCTTCTTTTAGAAAAATACGCGAAATCATCGATTCCGGAATACTCGGGCGTATAGTCGAAATAAAAATTACCGCTCATTCTTTTGGCAGACGATGGGATTGGCAAACATTGAAAAAATTCGGCGGCGGAACATTAAACAATACCGGCGCTCACTACGTAGATTTAGCTCTGCTATTATTCGGCGAAAACGAGCCGGAAATTTTCTGCCATTTAGACAAAGCCCTTACACTTGGCGACGCCGAAGACCACTGCAAAGTAATCTTGAAAGGAAAAAACTCACCTCTGATTGATGTAGAGATAACATCTGCATGTGCATATCCTCAAGACCGCTGGCTCATTATGGGAACATCGGGCGGACTCGCTGGCAACGAGCAGGAGCTTCACTGGAAATTTGTGGACTTTTCTAAACTCCCCGAACGTAAAGTGCAAACCGAGCCTACTCCCGACAGAAGCTACAATTCCGAGCAGCTACCTTGGCAGGAACAAAGTTGGCAACGTCCCCAAAATATACCCTCAGAGCAAATCGCATTTTACAATGACCTTTACGAAACTTTGCGCAACAACGCACCGTTAGCGATTACTCCCGAAAGTGTTAGACGGCAGATCGAAGTATTACAAAAATGCCACACCCTCTGCCCGATATAGAAAAGAGAACAAGCAAATAGGAAGCCTTTAGCTATTAGTCTTTAGCCATTAGCTAAAAACAAAAGTCATTAGCTCTTAGAGTCTGTAGCTATTAGCGAAAAGCTAAAAGCCAAGGACTAAAGACTATCATCAACTCAATTTCCGTTATTTTGATACTCCGGCACGAGTTTTTTGAGGGTCTTCCGAATAGTATCGCCATCATTGGTCTCTGCCAATGCTATAAGCTCTTCTATCCCTTGCATCAAGGTAGTTTTCTCTACCGGCGCACGTTTCCAGACCGCTATTTTTTCGTGAGAGGTAGGCGCCATATCTTCACCTTCCAACGCAAGCTCTTCGAAAAGTTTTTCGCCAGGTCTTATCCCCGTAAATTTTATCTCAATATCCTCGCCTGGCGTAAATCCGCTAAGCGTAATCAAATCGCGAGCAAGATCGACAATCTTGACAGGCTCACCCATATCAAGCAAGAAAATCTCTCCTCCGCGACCGATAGCAGCTGCCTGCATAACAAGCTGAGACGCTTCCGGAATCGTCATAAAATATCGCCTCATCTCCGGATGAGTTACTGTAACAGGACCACCCTTCCGTATCTGTTCCTTGAATATCGGAACCACAGAACCATTCGAGCCGAGAACATTTCCGAATCGTACGGTAACAAATTGCGTCCCGCCAGGCTCGGAAATACTTTGAATATACATCTCCGCTACCCGTTTACTGCAGCCCATTACACTCGTCGGATTTACCGCCTTATCCGTTGAAATCATTACAAACTTCTGGCAGCCATATTTAGCAGCTGCATCAGCACAATTTTTCGTCCCGTAAATATTATTCTTGATAGCTTCCGACGGATTAAGCTCCATCAACGGAACGTGCTTATGAGCAGCTGCGTGAAACACCGCTGCAGGCCTTTCGATCGAAAAAATATGATCAACTCGTTTTCGGTCGGTAATATCACAAATATACGCCATAATATCCAAATCGGAATACGATGTCCTTATTTCACGTTCGATGAAAAATAACGGATTTTCCGCCTGCTCTATCATCACAAGTCTTTTAGGATTAAACGCAGCTACCTGCCTGCACATCTCCGAGCCAATCGATCCACCCGCACCGGTTATCATCACAACCTTGTCGCGAATATACGCACTGATTGCTTCCGTATCGAGCTTCGCCGGTTCACGACCCAACAGGTCGTTAATATCAACTTCGCGAATCTGCGAAACTTTTACCTTTCCGGAAATCAAATCCTGCAGCGCAGGCAACGTCCGAAACTTTACATTCGTACCTTCGCACCGCTCGACTACGCTTCGTATATACTTAGGAGAAGCGGACGGAATCGCTATCAAAACCTCATCAACCTGATGTTTTTCGCAAAGCTCTTTGATTTGGTCTGTTCCGCCTAAAACCTTATATCCAAGCAAAGTAGCCCCATGCTTGCTCTCGTCATCATCTATCAAACCGACAACTTCATACTGCTGAATCGGCATCCGATGAATCTCACGCAAAGCCATATCCCCTGCATCGCCAGCTCCGAGAATCATCAATCGAGTCAATCGTCCCCCGGGCAGCTGACGCATTTCCTCGTGATAAAGCCTAACCGCCATCCTTATTCCGCTCGCAAGAGCTATCGTGCACGCCCAATCGAGAAGAAACACCACCTGCCGAAATTCCTCGAAATTCGGACGATACACAAGCAAAAGCTTTTCAGGAAGAACATATCCCGATAGGAAAAACAGCATTACAAAAATAAACGTACTGACGTGGCTCGCTTTGGTTATCTGGATTATGTCCTGAAGCGAAACATATCTCCACCATCCGTGATATAATCCAAACGCCCAGAACACAATCAGCTTGATTACCAAAACCTCAGGCAGAAGAGGCAAAAATATATCCGTAAACCAATCTCCGAGCCGAAAATTATATGCCAATCCGAACGCAAGCAGCAAACTAAAGGCAAATATCAATACGTGCACGAATACAATCAGTACTCTGCGATAACGCATATAC
>WFQY01000141.1 GCA_015486815.1 Phycisphaerae bacterium
AAAAAATACTTCTGGCTGAACGTGCACTTCGGGCTGACCTGCAAGCGAAAGAGATTCGATAGCTTTTATCCTGTCGCGTAGTTTGGCAGCTTCCTCATATTGCATCTGATTGGCAGCTGACTGCATTTGCTTTTTCATCGATTTCAGAACAACTGACCGTTTGCCCGAAAGGAATTTTATCAGCTGATTTATATCTTCACTATATTCTTCTTTTGAGATTTTCGCACCACACGGACCGGTACATTGTTTAATTGCATAAAGCAGGCAAGGCCTAAAAAATTTTCGCTTATCGTCGGCTTCTTTTATGTCGAGTTTACAGGTACGGAAACGAAAGATTTTTTGCAATTCCTGAACAGCAGCTCTTAGCGATACGACACTTACGAACGGTCCGAAAAGTTTTGAACGTTTGTTTGGTTTTCTCGTAATATAGACGCCCGGAAATTCATCTTTTGTCGTAATTTCGAGATAGGGAAAAGTTTTATCATCGGTCTGGCGTTCGTTGTAAGGCGGCTGAATGTCTTTTATTAGCCGCGATTCTTGCAAGAGTGCTTCGACTTCGTTTTCACATTCGATAAAATCGATGTCAGCTACTTTTGTTATCATCTCAGCTATCATTGGGCCGCGCGATGAGAGCAAATCAGCTGACGACTGAAAGTAGCTCGATACGCGTGTGCGGAGGTCTTTCGCTTTGCCAATATACAAGACCCTTCCCTTGCTATCTTTGAACAGATATACACCCGCCCTTTTCGGCAGAGAGCTGATTGCCCGCTGAAATTTTTCCGATGTATTGGTAAAAGTTTCTCGATTTGTCTTTTTCATATTATAAAATTGTATCGGAGTGAGATATTATATTCCAGAGCGCAGCAAATTATGTTACAAATGGGTATAATGTTTTGCTAATAGGGTTTAAAGAACAGGAGTGTAACTATGGCAGAGAAAAAACCGGAACTGCATATAGACGATGATTGGAAAAAACAGGCACAGGCGGAAAAGCAGAGATTAGCTGAGCAGGAAAAGCGTAAACAGCAGAGCGAAGTCAAACAAGAACAAACACCAAAAGAATCTGTGCGTCATCTACCACCTGCCACTTTCGATGCTCTGGTCAGTACGTTCGCGACACAAGCTATGATTGCGATGGGAATGATAGACCATCCGGAAGCAAAAAAGATGGTAAATCTCGAGCTTGCAAAATTCAATATTGACCTGCTCGGAATTATCGAAGAAAAGACCAAGGGTAATTTGACCGAAGAAGAAAGAAAGCTACTAAGCCAAACGCTTCATCAGCTACGAATGGCATTTGTGCAAGTATCAACCGCTAATGCGGGACCGATAGGAGGATGAGAATAGAGATTGTTGATTGCGGATTGCGGATTGTGGATTGAAGAAGAAAAGAGAAGGGAGAGGAGAGAAGAATTGATGATTGAAGATTGAGGATTGATGATTGAAGATTTAGAAGAATGAAGAGAGATTGATGTCGGAGTTCTCCGCCCTTCGGCGGAGACGAAGATTCGCCTTTGGCGGAATTGATGAGGATATAGATGTGAAAGAAATACCGATAGGACTTGTAGGTTACGGAACGATAGGTCAGGGCGTAGCAGCTGTTCTCGAACTTAACGGCGAGCAGATTGCACGTAAGCTCGGAGCGAAACTTTATCTGAAGCACGTTATCGAGAAATATCCCGACAGAAAATTCGATGTGCCTATAGACAAAAGCATTATTAGCCCGGAGCTTGACGTCCTTTTGCGCGATCCGACAGTAAAGGTAGCAATAGAACTTGTCGGCGGAACTACTGTCGCTAAAGATATTGTCAGAAAACTGATAATGTCGGGCAAGCACGTGGTAACTGCGAACAAGGCTCTGCTGGCACATCACGGACAGGAGCTGTTTGAGCTTGCTCGCAAATATGGCAGATGTATTGCATTCGAAGCAAGCTGTGGCGGGGGAATTCCTCTGGTCGAATCTATTCGCAGAGGTCTGCTTGCAAACGATATTAAAGCTATCTATGGCATTCTCAACGGTACGTGCAATTATATTCTCACATCGATGTCGAAAGAAGGTAAAGATTACGCGACCGCCCTTTCGGAGGCACAAGC
>WFQY01000142.1 GCA_015486815.1 Phycisphaerae bacterium
AACTCAAACTGACCGATTTTAAATGCTATTTTTACGTAACTCTTTGTTTACCAATAATTACACACAAACTGTCATTCCCGCGAAAGTCGAAGATGCCGTTGGTGCGGGAATCCATACTCTCATCGACCAAATGGATTCCGCATCTCCGCTTCGCTCCGTGCGGAATGACACGGTAGGAACAAATAATTTTATGTCAAATCGGTCAGTTTGAGTCATTAACAATATCTTAGCTCCAATACCCCGCCTACCATCTGCTTAAACAATATCTGATGAGCCGGCTCAGGCGGCGAGATTATAAGAATGCTCACACGTGCTATCGATATACCTTCCAAGCCATATTCGCTGAATAAATCGACCCCGAACGTATGCAAGCCGTCGGAATATTCTTTAGGCGTTATCCATTGTGCGACTTCGTTATAATATCCGAACTCACCCGAGCCGAATCGACCGAACCCGAATCCCCCGTTGACAACTCCACCCTGTCCCCAGCCGAAACTGCCATATCCGAACCGTCCGTGTCCGAATCCGGCACGTTCCCAACTGTGATTCCATAGCTGCTCGTTGCCACTTATACATTCAAGCGGATATTGTAGGTGAGAACCTTCGCTGTGATATACGTTGAAATAGCCCGGATTAACCCAGCTATGGCGTTTGACAAATTCAAGTTTAATACGTGCAGGCATTCTTACAACCTCTCGTTATCGATGAAACGCTCTAATCGAATCGTTATGTGATGCGTAAACTTTTCCACATCATCTAACTTGACTTTGACAGCTGCTATTTCACCGCGAAGCCTATCTTCGAGTGCACCGAGCTTAGCTGAAAAAACCTCTTCGCTTACAGGCTTATAGTTCGACAGATGCACCCGCCTATCGACGGAATGCTTAAACAGCCAGCCGCCCAACCCCACAACCATCGCACAAGACAAATAAACCAAAACAGACATCAAATCCATCTTCAAAACCTCATTTCGAGTCAATCTACATTCTAACATTCTTAAGAATGTTAGAATGTCCTCTATTTTCATAAAACGCCATAAAAGTACCTTTTACTCTGTAAAATTGCTCATTCTAACATTCTTAAGTGCGAAGCATGCCGTTGGTAAATATTAGAATGAGGCTGCTATCATTCACAAACTTTATCACTGCAATCTTCCCCGTTTACCAGATGTGATATATCGGATTGTCAGCAGCATCGAACCCATCAAACCAGACCTGAACAATATCTCCGACGGAATACATTCCGCTATAGCTGCTACGCTCCGCAACATTGTATGCGGTAATAATCACACTATCATCGCTATCATTGGCAAATGTATTGCCAGCTGTCGCTATCTGTCTGCGGATCTGATACGAACCATCGCCATTGTCCGCTGTGATGCTGCCTGCGAATCGCTCCTGCGAAAAAATCGCAGGACTCATCGGTGCTACCGGCATAACCGTCTGCTCAGCTGTCCTCGACCTGATAATTTCTTCGAGCTCAAAAATTCTACTCGTAAGCGTCCTCAATTCCGATATTATCGAATTCAAATCCGCTGATTGTGATTCCATAATGTCCACCCCTAAATAGTTCCTTTAAGTTTTATGTACATTAGGTTTTGCGAAAAGTCATATTCCACATACTCAGCCAGAAAACAGACCGTCTTAGGCAACTCGATTACCTCCGAACCGCTAATACTTATACGCAGACTCTCTGCCAGCAATGTGCTTATCACATCGAAGTCAGCTTTAACAGTTAAGCTAAGCGTTTGATATATCTTGCTCCTATTCCGCCACTCTCTTAATGCCCGTGAACTACTTACCTGCCGTATATCGGAAAAATATTGCACATCCTCACAAATCAAGCCAGCTGTATCTACCGCTTGACCGGCAAACCCTTCAGCAGGATACCGCTCGGAATATTCAGGCTCCGATTCGTAATATCGATAACGGATATACACCTCACCTGCCTGCGATTTACCCTTTACCAATCCGTTACGCCTATTAATCCGAGCCGACGCCGGCACCGACAACACAGGCCATTTCGCTACGATGTATTTATTGTCCCTATCGACAGGCAGCGTCTCGATAATCTGATATGAATATCCGCCCGACTCGTTAGGTAGCTTTTGGACAAGCTCTATCGGATAATTTTCGAGCAGACCCGATATTCCCGCATAGCTATATCGCCTATACACCCACGCATCATCATCGACATTGCTATCGTCAGGCTGATTATATCCCGCACATCGAATCCGCCAGCTCGACTCAAGCGATGAATCCCACGCAGGCGACGCTGACGCATATCCGATAGATGCTTTTCTATCCGAAACCAATTTGATAGCTGATGCTCTATTTGCCAAATCAGTTTTTATCCGATACTCGATAAGCCTACTGGCAGATGCTCTGGTCAAATTCAATTCATATACGTCAAGCTGCTCTGCCGATTTTATATCCCACCGAAGATTTTCCGGCTCGATTGTCAACGCATAATTTCCGAGCGAGATTAGCTCGGTTATTGCCGACTTTACGCTACGATTTTCAAACCAAATATTATCGATAGGCTCGGTAAGTCCGCTAAGCTCGCTGAGTTCATAAAAGTTATCACCAGCTGCTCCGAGTAACTGCAACTGATTGCTGTGTCGCTCCAATAGCTCCGCTATGACAGCTCCCACCGTCGTCGATGAAAATTGCAACTTCGGTATTCCCGCTTCATCCGCAGCTCGAACATAATCACACCAGCCAAACGAACCCATAGCTGTTATGTATTTTCCCGTGCCCGCTGCGTTTGAGAAGGTTTCTTCCGAAAAAACTCTGCCACTAAAGATGATATTATCGTCAACGCTTAATCGTATCGGCGAGCGCAAAGCAGCTTTGCTGATAAGCCTATTGTCAAACAAAACAAACTCGAACCACTCCGCATCGTTTATCCGTCTGGTTAGTCTGATCGGCCAGAGTAACTTACTTTCACCGTCAGCCAGTGAGATGCTCGTATCCGCTATTTCAATGCGATATTCACTCATCCGATACATTCCCTTCGCATCATAAATCCCAATCGAAAAACGTCGGCTGAGTATCCGATTGAAACGTTACTATCACACTATCCGACCATCTGGCGGAATAAGGGCCATCTACCATAGGCCGTTTGATGCCGATAAACTTACTCAATCCGTAATCAACCGAGACAAGAGATGATTGAGCGTCCAGTATCCACAACTTACGCAATACACCGTCTGCCCAATTGACAAGATCAAAGACCCACCTTTCGAACTCGCGAAAGTCGTCTGCCTTTTTGCGAATCTGGAATTGCGGATATAGCCTGACCGAAATAGGCCGATTGTCAAGCGAATTTATATGCTCCAACCCGTCATCGGACGATTTGCTTATCATCTTACCTTGCCAATAGCTTACAGGCATAATCAACTCATCGCCTATATCGCTGCCGCCGAATGTCAGTTTGTACCGTACCGTCATTGTCATTACTCCAAATCGCTTCGGTCAATGAGGAATGTTATTATAAGCTCCAGCAGGACAGCCCGCTGACGCGACTTATGAAGTTCACGCCGCCATTGCATCAATCGTCCGTCCGCATCACGCTCTATCTTATCAAGCGAAAGAGTTACCCTGCCTGTGCGAAGTTTAATATCGAGCACATTGTCAAGCCCCAGATCAGGCAGTCCGGAATTTATCGCTTGCAAAACGCGATGCCTCAGATCGTTTATCGTCTCAAGCTCGAGCGAATCCGACCAGACGGTAATTTGATATTCTTCCGTAGCTTTGATATACGTTGGCGAGTAATCGAGATCGATCTGCCCGCCCGTCTGATCGACGATCAAAACCGGCTGACTGATATTTTCAGGCGGTAGAGCTTCGACTTGACTCGAATCGTAACGATAGCGATTAGCTGCCGGAAAAACCTGTGTTATCGCAGAAGCCTGCGGGCCATCTTCGAGATAATACCAAATCCGATTTAATATATTCGTCCATTGATTCATATCACTTTTCTCTTATCGTTCTTCTCTTTTTTCTTTCTTCTTTCTCACCACAGAGGACACAGAGTTCACAGAGAAGAATAAATTACAAATGATAAATGTTGAATGTTGAATGTCGGCTTCTTCAAATCATCAATCATCAATCTTCAATCTCTCTTCTCTCTTCGCTCTTCTCTTTTCTTTCTTCTCAATCCGCAATCCACAATCCGCAATCCGCAATTCTTCCCCTACCAGTCCCACGCATCCGATTGCAGATGCGATAGCTGATCCGTAGGTTCGTTTTGATCTGTCCCCGTGCCGAAGCTTACCTTTACGTCAGCTGTCAGTCCCGCTAAGCTCGCTCCGTTAGCGATATTTTTAAGCTGACCGATAACCTGCGTATAGATCTTCTCAAACGGATTGACTTTATCTCGCATACCGCGCCAAGCGTAGATATGA
>WFQY01000143.1 GCA_015486815.1 Phycisphaerae bacterium
ACATTTACCAACAAAGCTGCTAATGAAATGCTCCGCAGAGTCGATGAGCTGTTAGGTGAAGATATCAACACCAAACCTTCGGTTTCGACTTTTCATAGTTTCTGCGTTAAGCTGCTCAGGCAGTATGGTAAATATATCGAGCTTGATAATAATTTTACGATTTTCGACACAGCTGACAGAAGCAAACTGGTAAAAAATGCGTGCGGCGATGTCGGCTCACTGCCCGCTGGCTTGACGCCTGCGAAAGTAATGAATTTCATATCAGCTGCTAAGACGAGATTGATAGGCCCTGACGAGTTGGCCAATAAGACCAGAATGCCAGAATATCTCATCCCGACAGTTGCAAGAATATATCGGCGGTACGAAGAATTGCTCATCGAAAGCAATGCACTCGATTTTGATGATCTGCTCATAAAAGCCCTCGATCTGCTTGATGTCGATCAAGCCAGAGAAAGCATACACAATCGGTATCACTACTTTCTCATCGATGAATATCAGGATACCAATCGCGTACAATATCTGCTTGCAAAGCGGCTAAGCGAGCATACGCGAAATATCTGTGCTACGGGCGATCCGGATCAATCGATATACGCTTGGCGGGGTGCGGATTTGAATAATATTCTCGACTTCGAAAAAGATTTTCCCGATGTCAAGATTGTCTATCTGGAAAACAACTATCGCTCGACGAGATACATATTGCAGGCAGCGAATAGTTTGATAAGCAATAACAAACGGCGTAAGAAAAAACAGCTTATACCGGTATATGGTGAAGGAGCAAAAATCAGAATTCATCAATGCCTAAGCGAAGATGACGAAGCAAGACAGGTAATAGAGTTGATACGCAAATCGCAACAGCAAGGCAGAAAACTTTCGGAAATAGCAATTTTTTGTCGAGTTAATTCGTTGTTTCGAAATATCGAGCCAGAGTTAGCGGAAAATCAGATCCCATATCAGATAGTCAGAGGGGTGAGTTTCTTTCAACGTAAGGAAATCAAGGATTTAATGGCATATCTGCGTGTGATTTTCAATCCTACGGATACGGTAGCTTTGGAACGAATCATAAATACGCCATCGAGGGGAATAGGCGCGCAGGCACAAGGAGCGTTAAAAAGATACGCCGATATGATGAAAATCAATCTGTATCAAGCGGTATGCCAAGCACAAAAGATAGAGAACCTTGGTAAATCTCAAGCGAATGTACTGCGATTTGCAAAGCTGATGGAATATCTCAGACAGTTTGCAAAGTCTAACCGCTCGATAGAAAAACTCGTCAGGGAAATTCTCGAGCAGACGACACTGCTGAGTTATTATGAGCGGATAGGTGAGAAGGAAAAGCGCCCCGATGAACTTTCACCAGCTGCCAATCTGATGGAATTTGTTGGCATCGCTCAAAAATATGATACAGACGTGGAAGATGGAAATCTCGAGGACTTCATTTCGCAACTTTCACTTGTGAGTGATGTCGATGCGGTTAGAGACGATGTCGATAGTGTTTTGCTTATGACGATGCACGCAGCTAAGGGACTTGAATTCGAACACGTGATAATAATCGGAGCTGAAGATGGCATCATACCTCATAATCTTTCGTTAGCGGAGTCGAGAGATATAGAAGAAGAACGCAGGCTTTTCTTCGTCGCTCTCACGCGAGCTAAGCGCGAAATAGACATCTGCTATGCGGAAAATCGTTCTACCAGAGGTAGCTACCGTGCGAATTATCCGTCGCGTTTTCTGGATGAACTTGACCCGCAGACGATAGAAGGTGCAAATATCGAAGAGCTTAGGCCTAAGCCTCGAAACAATCAATTTGTCATTTCAGCAAGAAAACCCGTTCAAGAAGCTGCCACCAAAACCAAATCGAAACCACGCTGCGAATATCGTCCCGGCCAGCGGGTATATCATGAGCGATTTGGTCACGGTATTGTCCAAGAGATATATTTGGCGGGCAGCAAATATATTGCCAGTGTCTATTTTCACAATGCAGGACTGAAAAAACTCGTGATCGGAATTGCACCCTTACAAATCGTAAAATAATATCATATATCTCCGAGCACTCTGCACCAAAAATAATAAGACATACTTTTGGGAAAGCATCCCGAACCTACGGGTATTGTTGGTATTACCACCGATAACTCCGGATTATGAAGAGCTTCGGAGATAAACTCTTCCGTCTGAGTAATCATTTTACGCCTGATTATCGACCATTCGATTTCTTTGTCCAGACCATCCTGAAGCATTATATATCC
>WFQY01000144.1 GCA_015486815.1 Phycisphaerae bacterium
GCTAAAAACTTCGGTTGCAGCCGATTTGATTTTTCCCGCAAAATGACTTAAATCGACAATCGCATCTCTTTCCCGCATTCTCGTATAGTTTGAGACAATAATTGCAAGATACTTAGGCGTATCGTAATAACTGATTAGCGTGTTGCCTGTCTTATCCTTTATTTCAGCTTTATGTGAATAAAAGGGTACGAAATATTTTCCGTCGAGTCCGTATTTATCGAAAATTTTCCAGATAGCTTCTGTAAATTTAACTTCGGGCGTGCGTGATACAGTCCAAGGCGTAACGATCTGATCGAATAACAACGAGCCCGCATATTCCCGTCGATAGGTTCTACGAGCTGAGTAGCTAAGAATTTGTATAGGTACACCAATCTGCCTACCGTTAAACTCTGCGCGATACACATCAAGCGGAATCTTCCACGTGCCTAAAATCGGTTTTGTCTGCTCGCCATTGAGAATCACATCGACAAGCCCCATCGTCGCAGGAGAAAACGGGCTACTATTATGAAGATAAAGCAAAAAATCGGATTTATAAGAATGAGTAAGCATATACAAAATCTGTGAAAATCTGCGCATCTCAATCAGCGGAAAATAAGGCACACACCTACCACGTGAATCATACCTTCGATGTCCGTGAAATTCATTCACACAGCTTGGCACTTTCACGGTACCGTCCATATACATACCATCGATTTTATATTCGGGCAGAAATTTTTGTATTCCTCTAAGCCAATAGTCGCCCCATTGACTCGCATAACAGACAGGCCAGCATTGCTGAGCATAGTTTTCGCGTATATATCCACCGGTTTGACCCGTCGATACCGTTCTCAGATATAATTTCGCTTCCGGACACACATCGGAAATCTCAAAACCAAAATATGGCATTACTCTTTTGTGCTTATTATGCAGCATATCTATCAATTTGTGCATAACGTCAGCGTATTTGTATGTGGTGAAATAATTTTGATATTCTGTCCAACATTGAAACGGAATTATCCACGTTTTCCCCGTGTCTATCGTGGCATCGATTTTACCTTGTGCATAAATCAGATCACGTCCCGATCTGCTGCCCTTATACACTCTAAAATCAAAATTCGCTTTGTTGTTATATCTACGGACAGGTATTGGCTGGATGCCCAGAGTAAATTCGAAATCCCTGTTCGCCAACGATTGCCGACCGTCGATGAGAATAATCTTTACTTCAATATTGTCTCCATTTTTGCTAACTTTTATATATTTGTCATAATTTTCGATATTAAGTTTCGATGGGTCAACAGGTGGATATATTACAAGTCCGCGAAAATCATTTACGAGGGATATCATTGACGTAAGCGGCAGAACAACGGTTTTTCCGTCTTCGAGTTTGCGCGACCACGCAAGATAATTTTTGTTGAATGTCCCTTCCGTTTTGAATCCCTCGGGTGTTATCTGCCAATTGCGAATCAGCTTACCATAGTTGAGAAAAACATCACCTTTGAGTTTAACAGGAATTCTCGCAACAAATTTCCGACTTTTCTTTTTAGCTCCGAATTTTACATTATTAGCAAACCATATCAGCCCGTCATAATCGACAAATGCTTTCTGGTTAATTTTAACATTGCCTATATCAAACGAACTCTTAAATGAAATACGGTTCTTATTTTGATTTGTGATTTTGATTTTGTTATTGCTTTGTTTACTACGCCCATTAATTGTAAAACGCAAAGCCCCGCCGAGTATCTCCGTACCATCGACTTTTATCGATTCCGGAAATACACTTTTAGCTGACAGTTTTATCCGAGAGCACGCCACTTTTATCACCGGCAGATTTATTCGCATTGGCGGATAATATTCCGAAACGTCGAGCCTACTCAAATCAAAATCGATTGGCGTTTCATCAATAACAAGCACAGCCATAATCACTTTGTTTATCACTCTGCCATTTTTTATCGATTCGATTGTAACCGCACAATTGCCCGGCTTTAATCCCTTGCAAGAAAGCATCGCACCGTCCAAAATCGTTGGCTTAAATTCCACGGGCTTTAGGTCGCCAAATTTTATTCTCACCTTATCATATACACGATCAAGCTGACGAACATTGGAACATTCGAGTAAAATTTTATCTCTCCCACTTCTGATAAATGTAATCTGCGGAGCAAACGGATTGCTCATATTGATAGCATAAGCAAATCCCGCAAGATTATATACCTTAACGATACCACGCAGCCCTTTGATTTGCTGAGGAGCAAGATCAATATGTATTGTTGAAAAAGGCTCGATCGTATATTGCTTATCATATAAGGCAATATGCTCAGCCTTATTTGACGAATTACCTAACCCTATATATGGAACTACGTATGTAATACCATTTTTCAATTTGCATTTTCGCTTAAATTCACTTACAAATAATCCACCCTTTACTTTTAATCTAACCCTTGCAAAATTCCCGGGCTGAGCAAATCTCGGAGGAAAAAACGGAAACAGTCCCAAAACATATTTATTTTTCGCATCAACCGACCGAACAGCTGTATTAAACCCTATCTTGACATCCTTCGTTATTTTGTCAAAACCAATATCGCTAAGCGGCACAGAAACTTTTAAGTGCCAGATATTATTTTTCACTTTAGAAACAACTTTCAAATCCTTGCTATTCCACCTCGCACCATCGACACTGTTCTTATCGAAAACCGTCCCAAGCGGATTGATAATATACTGACAATATTTCTTTTTGGTTCCTGCTCGTTTTATGAAAATCTCAACGGAGTCTTCCCGCCACAATGCCCCGTCATATTTTTTCGTAGGCCTAAATTCATATCCTTTACGATAAGGAATTGTATATTGACATATCAGATATTTCCCATCGCAACCAATCTTAACTCGCAGATTTTTCTCAATTGCATATCCATGCGGATAATCATTGAGGATAGGTAATGACACGAAAAAACCTTTTTGCGAAACAGGCACAACAATCGACATCTTATTAGCATAAGGCAGCTGCAAAGCCTGCCCATCGCTAACACCACCAACTGATATAGATATAATAGACAATATAGATGCCAAAAGAAATTTCATCACAGAGATCTCCATTGAAGGTTCGAGCAAACCTAAAAACGCAATCTGTTAATCTCCCTTAAGATTCCATCCCAGACTCACCCGCGAATCCCAGACAGCGTCATGCCAGTCGGAATGCCCGTCCAGATATAGATAATTAGCACCCTGATCGTCGTGAAATCTGCCTACACCATACCCGACATTACTCGCCCAGCCGTAAGGCTGAGGAATTCCAAATAGCCCGCGATAATGGTCATAGATATGAACTCGTGCAGGCCCGTTATGTCCGACGATATTATTCGGTTCCCACCATTCGAGCAGCAGATAATTAAACGACGGTGCAGATGACCACGAGAGCTTGAATGGCATATGGTAATACGGATAAGGCCAATGTGCCTGTGCATCAACATAAGTTGCCATCGAATAACTCCGTCTAACAGCCCTCGGAAAGCGTATAGGCTTAAAGCTATCCGACGGACATTGCAGAATGGAATAATCTGCTTTTGGTGGTGATTCGGAATCGCCGATTAATACTCTCGGATAATTCAGATATTTAGCCAATTGAGCGTCCCAAGAATATCCCCAGTCATATTGTTCGCCATACATCGGTGCAGGTAGCCAACCGTCATAATCATTCGCATATATCATATATGCGGTCCCAAGCTCTTTCAGATGACTTTTGCATACTACCCGCCTTGCACTTTCACGCGCCCGCTGAAGTGATGGCAGCAAAATTGCAACTAACACAGCGATAATAGCGACAACGACCAAAAGCTCGATAAGTGTAAAACCGTTTTTTCGACTTTCCATAACAAAAACCC
>WFQY01000145.1 GCA_015486815.1 Phycisphaerae bacterium
AGCCCAATCCCAACGCCGACCATCCTGCATATATATCGCTGTTACAGGGTCTTTAGCAGCTCCTGCTGTTTGTTGTTTTCCATCAGGCTTGCCCCACGCATATCCCGTAGCCTTTAGAAACTTTTTCCACTGTCCTACCGTAACTTCGTATTTATACATCCAGAATCCGTCAAGTTCTACCGGATGGATTGGACGCTCGTTCTTTTCCTCAACAGAGCCCATGAGAAATGCACCGTCACGAATAGCACTACCCTTTGCCTCGCGAGTGGACGATACCCATACCAATTTTGCCCCGTCGATTTTGTTGATAATAGTAAATCCGGGCATACCCTCTTTAACTGTATTTTCCGGGGCAGGATAACAATGCTCGGGTATCCGAAATGACGGTGAAGCTACACATTCCGGTTCGGGCAAGATCGCTGCAATTTCCGTTGCGCTTTGGTGTGTTTCGGTCTGATTATTTATCGGTATGTCTTTCAGGACATATTGCAGTTCTATGGCTGATATTGCTATTTGTCGCCTGAACATATCCGCTATACACAAATAATTTTTCACACGCTTTTTGTTAGTATTAAATTCTTCCGAATCGTCCGGTAGCTGAGCAAAAATATTGTCTATTAATCTTTTTGCATCATCTGCTAACTTGTGCACAATTTCTGAATCTGTTTTTTTCGCCTTTGCAATTAGCTTCTTTAACAAATTCAGATATCTTGAATCGTCGATTCCCTCACGTGCAATTTCAAGCTGTTGAGTTGGCAGTGGTCCAGTTGGTGAAGGATAACTACTCATCCAGCAATGTCTATCACTTGTCAACCTGTTGTATGGATTGCAGTCAGGCCATTCGCCTGCCCACTGATGATATCCACCCGCATCGAACTTATCGAGTAGCAATCCAAATGTCAATCGGGTAAATCCCAAATTGTAATACCATGATTTTCTTCCCGTAGATGCCAGTGCAACCGATTTGGTATATTCGGAAAAATAGTTTGGCTGATATATATCGATACGGTCCGCCCAACGCTCAGGCCAATATCTGACTCGATTACCCTTACCCCACGGTGAGTTATCGATACATATAGTTGTTGTTCCCTGTACTTGTTTAATTGCGTGAAAGTATTTAGGTGACACCGTCGATTCTTCGCCAGCTGCCAATATAATCTCAGGCCAATCGGCTTGTTTAGCGTGTGTAACTATAAGTCTGACGAATTCCATAAACAACGCTTCCGATGACTTGTTTGTGTTTTTCGCTGTCGTTTCAAAAAACGAGTCTGTTGTAGAACCGATATTCAACACAATAGGTCCCGAAAGTTTCGCTTTTTTCACTTGTCGCATTAACTTATCATATTCTTCAAAGTTGGTTGTTATCCGTCCGTTGAGATATTGTAATCTGAAACCTCCGTAATTAGCATATGAAGGAAAAAATGCCGGAGAGTTCATCCCGTACTCTTTCCAAATATAAAAAAGTTTGTCCCAATCGTCAGGCCTAAGCCATTTGCTTCTACAACCGCTATAAGGTGTCCCTTCCATATATAATCCGTAGGGACGAACAGTCGCCGGCAGAATTAACGGCCAAACATGCAATCTTATTTTTATCTGTTTTTTATATTTCTTCGATTTGATAAACAGGTTTCCTTCATACCAGCCAGGGGTTGCACTATGTGCAATGTGGATTGTCGTCCATATATGCTGCACACGTTTAGCGGGCAGCTCGAACGTAGCAAATTTCTCGAATGGGCCACTTATCCAATAATATTGTTTTTGTTTTATCTTTCCTTTGGGAACCGCTATATATCTTATCACACGAACGTCGATGTCTTTTTTGCCGATTCTTCCGTTACCGTCAATCATACGAAGCCCAGACAAGTTTACGGAAACATTTTTACACCCTTTGTAGGAATACACCGCAAAACATATTGGTTCATATTCCCCTCGAGAAGCTGAAATCGAAACCGTATCTTTTATCTCTTCCTGCTTGGGCAAGTTTGTCGGAATAAGTGTATCTTCGTAATATCTATGTGCTATTATTAATCCGTCGGTC
>WFQY01000146.1 GCA_015486815.1 Phycisphaerae bacterium
CATACATCTTTCTTGCAGGTGTGTGTTCTTCGTTTAATCCCGTATGCACTTCGACGATTTTCATTCCCGCCTGACGTATTTTATCGAGCACAAATCTCAGCTGGCTGCTTCCGATTCCTCTGCCTTTGTAATCGGGATCAACGCCGTTTTGACCTACCGTGCCGATACTCGTTTGCTCATCGACAAAATAGCTACAAAATCCGACAACCTTTTTGTCTATTTCGGTAACGTACCATTGCGAGGGATTCGCCAACATATCGTTTCTGAAACTCTCAGTTTTTCGTTGTTGCCACGATTTGCCGCCTATAGGAAATCCATATTCCTTTTCTCTTTTATAATCCAGCCCGATATTCCATATTTTCTTTACTATCTCTTCGATGGCGGATAAATCGTGTTTACAAAAAGGCCTGATAATCATATTTTCCTCACTACTCATTTTGCTATTCTCCATAATAGTTTCAGCATACCTGCTATACATCTAAACATATTCATTGTACCTCACCTCAAAAATTCCGCGGACAAAATTGACTTGTCAGTAATTGCTTTCGTTTGTAGATTTTTGGTATGAACGCAAATGCAGTTTGAATGGAAAAAAGCATTATTCAACAAACTGAGAAGGTGAATATCCCTCAATTCGTTTGAATGTGCGTGAAAATTGCTGAATATTAGGAAAACCTGTTTTATATGCAATTTCTTTCAACTGAAATGCTTCTTTCATTATCAATTTTTTGGCAATGTATATTCTATGGTGAGCAATAAACTGCTGAACTGTCAGCCCGGTATGTTTTCGGAATAGTTTTGATAAATGCCAGACACTGACACCTGCCTGCTTTGCAAGGTCAGCGACGTTTAATCGCCGATGATAACTGCTATATACAATATCCATCGCCCTGATTACTGCGCGATGTTCATCCGATATGTTTTTCAGTTTATGCACAATATCAGGCTTTATTGTCGAAACGATTACCGAGAGTTGCAGTAGCTTAACAGGAAGGATAAAATTTTGTATTTCGGGAGGGGCTTGTGCAAATTTCAACATTTTCATCAGCCTATTTCTGATGCGTCTGGTATATCTCCGGGAAATACAAAATGATCGCGTCATCCAGCTTGCCAATTCCCCACTGCCCTGAATATCGAACTGCTCACTATCGACATCGAAAATACCAGCCTTGAAACGTAAATCGATTGAGCATGCTTTTTCATCGCCAACTGTCGCAATTATGTGCTTTTGCCCCTGAGCAATTGCAAAAAAATCGCCGGCAGACAGCTCGAACGATACACCCCCGGCAAGCTCAACTTTTAATGTTCCGGATAAGACGTATCCCGCCTGCACATAGCTATGTTTATGGTTGAACGTTTTGTTGCCAGGCTCATCCACCATCTGCTGAATAGCTACGATTTTTGGAATCCAGATAGACATAACTTCACGGATAAATCAGATACAAACCGTCAATATGCGCCATTATAAATCAGTAACTCGATAATATCCATTGTTTATATTCAGCAGAAAACGGACGTATAATTATTATTTCTTGTTCACTCATTGCGTTAATCTCCGCGATATTACTCATCTAATTTCTCAAACTGACCGATTTTAAATACTGTCTTTGCATAACTCTTTATTTACCAATAATTATACACAAGATGTCATTCCCGCCCTGAAACAGCCCGTAATCGAGGGGAAGCTGGGGTAAGGCCGATCAGAGATACCCATAGTCAATATTCCCACAACAACTTACAACACCGCAACCGCCTCGGCGAAATTAGATTTTCATTGACAATTGGCTGACATGGGGAGGATAATCTAACAACAGCCAGCAGGCGTGGTACATATTTTAGGAATATAAATCGTGAGTTATAATCCAACTGAGATCCCGGACGATATAAAACGAGTGGCAGAAAAGTTTTTCGAGCGGGGGCAAACGGTAGCGGAAACACGAAATTATGATTACGCCATAGAACTTTATCTTCAGGGACTTGCAAAAAATCCGGAAGATACAAAGAAGGGCCACCAACCCCTTCGCGAAATCGCATTTAAGCGAATGGTGCTTGGCGGAAAGAAAGCAGGTATCATCGAGACTATCAAACGCAGCACCGGGAAAAAAAGTCCGCTCGAAGCGATGCTGAATGCGGAATATTTTCTTGCCAAGGACCCGTTAAACGTAACTTATGCCGAGTCCATAGTGAAAAGTGCCGATAAGGCGGAACTACCCGAATCCCTAAGATGGAGCTTGGGCGTATTGTTAGAGCTTGCCCGGCAAGAAAAGAAGGCTAAAGTGTCAAGGCTGCTTTTAATAAAAAACCTCTCGGAAAAACTCGGAGAGCATTATGAGAAAAACGACCAGGCTGACTGTGCAATAGAATGTTACCAGAGAGGCCTTGAAGCCCTTGAAACAGGGATTGAGGCGGGCGTGGGTTCTGACCACGATTTTGTTGGAATTCAACGTAATCTCGCGGGCAAACTTACCATACTTCGCGGGAAATATGACAATTCGGAAAATTTCCGGGATTCAATTCAAAACGCGGAGAAACAAAAGGAATACCAGGATAAATCCCGAATAGTCAAGGGAAAAGAGCTTCTCAGCGAGATGATTGACAAAGCCAGAGCGGAACTTGCGCAAAATCCCGACGTTACCGGAACCATCAACAATCTCGTCGATTTACTGATGCAGCGGGGGAGGCCTGAAGACGCGAAAGAAGCGATCGACGTACTCGAGAAGGCATACAAACAGAGCGAACAATATAGCTATAAGATGCGGGCAGATGATGTCCGAATCCGACATCTCACCGGAAAGGTACGGCAATACAGAGACCAGCTGAGTAAGAGTCCGGAAGATGAGGAACTTAAGTCCAAACTCAAAGAGGCAAGAATCCAGCTTGCCAAATTCGAACTCGATGTATTCGCCGAACGGATTAGTCAATATCCTACGGACAGAAAATTAAAATTCGAATACGCCAAAAGACTTTTTAAAGTTCAAAAATACGACGATGCTATCCCATTTTTCCAGGAAGCTTCTGCCGACCCAAGATATTCAGTGCGGGCAAAATATCATATCGGAACATGCTTTTACCAGAAGGGGTGGTATCAGCAGGCGATTGATATAC
>WFQY01000147.1 GCA_015486815.1 Phycisphaerae bacterium
AGATTGCAAATCTGATTTTCGTCATATTATTTTTGAAATATTGCTTTTCATATTTTTTAAGCTCTTCGGATAATAATTTTTTAACCCTTCTATTGTGCTCTGAATTATCGGAAAGCAAAATCAGCCAAACAATCGTATCACCTCTCAATAATTTGTCCGCAATGTTCCGCCGAATCGGCGAAGATGCTATTTGACGCACGGACGATACCGATAAGCTATCGACATAAACGGTTCCTTCGCACTGTGATGATGACGGAAATCGAACAATAACCAACGGCAACGATAGCTTGAGGCGTTTGAGATTATCCCATACGGACTTTATCGATTCGTCGGCATTTGCCATTTGTGATATGTCAATGCGTTTGCAAACTATGAGCGAATTATTCTCTAACTTGTCCAGAAGAGCGAGGGCGTGTTTTTGCCGATTGGAAAAATGCTTTTCGTAAAACACCAATACCTGATAGGTATCGGGCGTCCATCGAAATAAGGCATATTGAAAAACGGGGGTACTACAAGCAGATGCGGATTGAACCATAATCAAATTCACCAATACCGCCTTCGATAAAATAGCATACAATATGATTCTGCTGTTCATTACACACTTGCTCATACGACATTTTCCGTTTATTATATTATAGAACGCTTTTCATAAGTAAATGTTAAAAATACTCAAACTGACCGATTTGGCGTAAAACGATTTATTCCTATCGCGTCATTCCGCACGGAACGTAGTGAAGATGCGGAATCCATTTGGTCGGTGAGAGTATGGATTCTCGCACCAACGGCATCTTCGACTTTCGCGGGAATGATAGCTTGTGTATAATTATTGGTAAATAAAGAGTTATGCAAAGACATTAACTAAAATCGGTCAGTTTTAGTAAAAATAGAAAGTTATGGATAACACCTGCATATTATACGAAGAAGACGAAAACGGAATAGAGGTACATAGAGTCTCTCCCAAGTACCGTGGGCTGAAAGACAAATACGGCTTGGTTCTGTTAGCGGGCAATCGCAGACAGGTTACAGGCCCCGCAAAATTAAAGCCTCGCTATTATGAATTTTATAGCATATCTCATCTATTAGAAGGCGAAGGATTTTTCTGGCTCGAGAGTATAAAAAAGCCGACAACGATAAAGGCAGGTCAAGTAGCGATAATCACACCATATACAATAAATTCCTATGGTAGCTACGATGGCGAATATGTGGAATTGATGGTTTTATTTACCGGTCCGATCGCAGACTACTTTCGTGATAAAGGGATAATCGCAAGTGGCATTTGGGAAATGGGAACATATCCGAGATTAAATCGAATTATAGAACTTGCGATGAACCCTGCCACAAACTCTCAGCTGCGTGCGGTAATTGAATTTCAAAAGATATTGCTCGATCTGTCCGAAGAAAAGTGGTTGGTTGATTCAAAGGGTGAATATCCGCGCGTAATGAATCTAATCAGGGACATTCAGGATAACAAACAAAAATGGTGGACGGTAAAGGAAATGGCGGAATATTGCAGAATGAGTGAGACATATTTTCGGAAAATATTTCAAAAATATACAGGCAGCTCACCGAAAGCATACCTTGAGCACAGTAAAATAAGGCAAGCAGCGGAAATGCTTTGCCAGAAAAATCTTACAATCGCAGAAGTCGCATATTATTTAGGCTATCGCGATCCCTATCACTTCAGCAGGCGTTTTAAGCAGATAACAGGCCTATCTCCTACTAATTATCGGGAAACATTCAAACTTCATCACAATCTTATAGACAATGAACAGTAGCTATTTTACCCCGTATATGTTCCGATAATGAGTTTCGTTTTTGTCATCAAATAGTTTCGTTTTATCCATTTACTAAAAAAGCAGTTATGGTTAGAGTTAAGAGTAGAGAATGGGTTTTAATAAGTCGTATTTTTTTAAGGAAAGGAGAATCGCGATGAAAAAGATGAGTTTTGTTTTGGTGTTGTTGTGTGTTGGTGGAGTACAGGCGGTTACTTTTAATTGGAATGGTGGTACAGGTAACTGGTCGGATTACAATTGGAATGGAGGCAGTGCTTCCCTTGGATCGCCCCTACCCCCTACTTGTGAAGCAGTCAATATCTCCGGTAGTGATAGTGTAGTAAGTTTTTACAGTTTGTCTCTGGACGACAATAATAACAACAATCCTGTTGTTACTGTTTCCAATGGAGCAACATTGAATGCTGGAAACGCTATTTGGATAGCCGACGATGTGGGCTCTAACGGAACGCTGAAAGTTCTTAGCGGTGGAACGGTTAATATTAGCAGTCTGCTTGATGTAGGTAATGGTCCGGGAGCAGGCCAGACAGCGATGTAGTCGTTGAAGATGCCTATATCAATGTTACCGGTGGCTGGGGTGATGTAAGAGTAGGTGTATATAATGGAACATCTACGATGACTGTTTCTGGCAATTCCAAAGTTACAATGGCAGATTCTCTTTGGCTAGGTGTCGATAACCCTCCGGATGTTCCAACGGGAACATTAACACTCAATGGTGGCCAAATTATAGTTGGCACCGACGTTGCTAATATTGCCGATAATGTCAATGATGGTGGTCAGATTTACTTCAATGACAATAGCCATCTGTACTATAACGGAGGAGAGTTATTGGTAAGTGGTATTAGCGAAGCGGATATGCAAGGTTTTATTGATAACGGGCAAATAGTTCCGTCCATCCCGTACTCTGTAACAACGATGACCGTTAACGGAACGGACTATACCGCTTTGGTACCCGTACCCGAGCCTGCAACTATCGGTTTGATTTTGGCAGGTTTATTCGGGTTTATCCGCAGAAGAAAATAATGTATAAATTCTGTCTTTAATGGTGTAAAATAAAGATGGAGTTAGCGGGAGGGGTTGTACTCTTAGCTAACTCCATCTTGTTTATTATTGGCGTGCACAATACAGAATTCGGATTGCTCTTATGTGATTCTGGAGGTATTAGTATGTCTGTCTCGAAATGTCTTTCCGTATTTTGTTCCGTCTTAATTATTGCCAGCTTTGCCTGTACAATCGTAAGGGGTGATATTGAAAATAACGAGAGTTCAACTCAGACAGGTGCAGTTTATGAGTGGACAGGCCAAACTGGCGATGGTAGCTGGAACAATCCTAAAAATTGGAAAGTAACAGGCTCGGAAAAAGGCTGGAAGTATCCGAACGAAGAATTCAAGAATAATTATACGAATCAGGATTGCATCGCCATCAATATCAAAAATGGTGATACGGTAAAGGCTTATAGTTTAGCGATCGATGGCAAACGAGGTGGTTCGACTACGAATGTTTTAACAATAGCAAATAGGAGTACTCTTAAACTCGGCAATGCGTTATATATCGCAGATTATGAGAAGACCAACGGAACGGTAAAAGTTATTGGCGGTAGTACGCTTGAAGTAAAAAAGCTCATTGATATTGGTAATTGGTCGGGCAAAAACAGCAAAGCGAAGCTTATCATTTCCGACTCGACGCTTAAGGTTGGAAATTTCAAGGGCTATAGTATTCGGATTGCAGTCGGAACGACTTCGGAGATGACGGTCTCGGGCAATTCGAAAGTAACGACAACGGGCGATATGCGTATTGCGGATGGTGGTTATGACGGTAAGCTAATCGTTAATGGCGGTGAGATTACCATTGGCGGAAGTATTATCTTCGGCGTAGGGACAAGCGAGGGTAAAGCGTACGTATATATGAATGGCGGTCAGCTAAAAGCGGAAAATCTTGTATTTCATCTTAAAGATGCAAAGATCGTCTTTACTGGCGGAAAGTTAATGGTCAACAGCAAAAATATTCCAGCGGATAAGCTAAAACAGCTTATCGATTCGGGAAGAATTGACGTAAGTGGTGCGCCAAACGGATATAAAATAATCAACGTTGACGGATATACAACTTTGGTCGCTAAATAGAAAGAGAGAGGAACAGCAATGGGACGAGTTACCCTGCCCGGCGAAACAGGCGTAGAAGATATAGCTCTGGACTTAGCAAAAAAATGGAAGGCGGACGTTATTCGCGATAGCGACGGAACTCAGCTATCGGAAAAATTACTCTCATCGGATTTTATCATATATTCTACTATATGCCTCGTAAGAGCTGAGCAAAAATATCCCAAGCAACATCCCGAACATCTGCCCCAGAAGTTTCTTATGTCCGAGCCAATGGCTGCCCGCTCGAATGTTCTCGAAATCGACCCGATAGAAAATTATTTTCACGAAAAATACAAACTCGATACGCTTCACGACCCCAAAGATTGGTGGCAGGTATTTGACAGGACAGCCAGCCAAGAAGTGCCAAAAGATAAATGGAAATTTGACGAAAAAAGCGGACGGGTAAAGATAAAAGACACCATCCCCTATCATATCTACACTGTCAATTTTCTCGTCTGGCAGATATGGGATTCAACCTCGATGTATAATCATCTGACGAATAACTGGACGGGTCCGCATATCGTCAGCATCGACCCTTATCATAAACAAGCCCGCGAACATTTGATGAAATTTTTCGATAATTGGCTCGAAACGCATAAGCATACCGATGTCGTCAGATTGACAACACTCGCTTATCATTTTACGCTTGATTCCGACAAAAATGGGAAAGATAAATTTCGCGACTGGACGGGATATACCGATACCGTGAGTATTCCCGCATTACTCGATTTTGAAAAGCAGTTTGGCTATCGGCTTTGCTCGGAAGATTTCGTAGATAAAGGATATTATAATGCGACACATCGCGTTCCATCAAAACGCTGGCGAGACTGGATGGCGTTTATTCATAATTTCGTAATCGAATTCGGTAAAGAATTGGTCGAAAAAATTCATCGAGCGGGCAAAAAGGCAGCGATTTTTCAGGGCGATCATTGGATAGGTGTCGAGCCGTTCAGGCCGAAATTTCCGGAGATGAAAATAGATATAAATATCGGTGCCTGCGAAGACGGAGTAGCACTCAGGCGCATAGGCGATTCACCTTGGAACGAGACAAAGGAAATAAGATTATACCCGTACTTTTTTCCCGATGTATTCAGCGAGGGCGGTAATCCGGTAGAAGAATCGATAAATAACTGGGTAAAAATTCGCAGAGCGATGATTCGAAAACCTGTCGATAGAATAGGCTACGGCGGTTATCTGAGTTTAGCTTATAAGTTTCCCGATTTTATCAAACACGTAAGCTGGCTTTGCGATGATTTCAGACAGATACGCGAGAAAAGTGCCGGCAAACCCTCGCAGACCGCGCCGATAAAAGTAGCAGTACTTAACGCATGGGGAAAATTGCGTTCGTGGATAAACAATTTCACACCCGATCAGCATTTCTTCGTTAAGCGTCCCGATGTAATCGCAGTGGCAGGTTCATATCTTCTTGAATGCCTTTCCGGACTGCCTGTTGAAATAGAATTTATTAGCTTCGACGATATTCTTCGTTCGGGCATTCCGTCTGATATTTCGGTAATTATAAACGATGGCCTCGCTAATACCGCGTGGAGTGGCGATAGCTATTGGAAGGAGCCTACTATCGTATCAGCGATAAGAAAATTCGTTGACACTGGCGGCGGGTTTATCGGAGTACAACAACCAAGCGCTATTCATTATCAGGGCAGATTCTTTCAGCTATTTGATGTATTTGGGGCTGACAAAGAAATCGGTGCAACAGTTACCAGAGCAATGATAAAAGCTGACAGGACAGATAAGCATTTTATTCTCGACGATGATTTAGCTGACATCGATTTTGGTATCGAGCGTAGCTATGTTTATCCAACTGATGAAAATTTGCAGATATTAAAAGATAACGGACTGCATATTCTGCTCGCTGCCAACAAGTATGGCAGTGGAAGAGCAGTCTATATTGTAGGCTTACCATTTTCGCTGACCAACAGCCGATTACTCCATCGTGCGATTTTCTGGTCAGCGGGAAAGGAAAAAGACATTATGCGGTGGTTTTCGAGTAATAAAAATACTGATTGCGCATATTGGCCTGATAGTAAAAGTCTAATTGTTGTCAATAGCACAGGCGAAAAACAAACGACAACCGTATATGACGGCGATGGAAAAAAATTCAAGGACGTTGTGCTTGAACCTTATGAAAGTAAATGGTTTAACATCTAAAATAAGCGAGAAAGGATGCAATATGAAACGCTATACTATCGGTGCATTTTTGATTGTTTGCAGCGTGTATTTGAATGTCGTTTACGCTTCGAATTGGCCAACGTTTCGGCACGATTATTATCGAAGCGGAATAACGCAGGATAAAATATCAGCTGAATATCTCTCGCTAAAATGGACTTACAAATCCCCCCATCGCCCTGTTCCTGCGTGGTATGGCCCCGCTCGATGGGACGCTTGGATTAGTTATAAAAATATCAGGCCAATGCGCAATTATGATGTTGTCTTTCATACTATCATCGCCAACGATAAGCTCTATTTCGGTTCGTCAGCCGACGATTCCGTCCATTGTATCAATAGCCAAACGGGTAAAGAGCTTTGGAGCTTTACGACCGATGGACCTGTCCGAATTGCCCCTGTTTTTGTCGATGGCAGGTTATATTTCGGCTCTGATGACGGATATGCGTATTGCATCGATGCTGACAGTGGAAAACTCATCTGGAAGTATTCGCCGGTTGCCGGCTCACGCCAACTAATCAATAACAATAGATATTCATCGGAATTTCCGATACGAACGGGAGTTATAGTTGACAACGGTAAAGCATATTTCGGCAATTCGATGCTGCCTTGGAACAAATCATATATTACTTGCGTTGATGCACAAACGGGCAAGCTGATTTACAAACAATTATTATCGAAGGTCTCGATGGATGGTCCGTTTTCCGCTTCTTCAAAATTCCTAATATCTCCTCAAGGAAGGGTTCCACCAATATTGTTCAACAAATCCGATGGCAAATATGTCGGCCGGTTAAATTCCAAACACGGTGGAAGAGGTGGAGCATTCGTGGTTCTCTCTTGTCAGGCAGATGATAGATGTTGCGCTTTCTATCCGACAGGCACGAAAAAGGATTGGGGAATAGATGAATTACTTCTTCAAAAAAGGCAGGAGAGAATATACGAATTTCCGAGTGGCAGATCGATGGTAGCGATAGGCAATATCTGTTATGTAATAGACGATACGACCCTCTTTGCCTACGACAAACAGCAGAAAAAGAATCTCTGGCTAAAACAGGTCGATGTGCCGTGCGAAATAATAGCTGCTGCCGATACACTTTTCATAGGCAGCAGAAATAAAGTAGCTGCGTATGATAGAAAAGACGGAAGAAAGGTCTGGCAATGGCCGATAGACGGCAAAGCGTATAGTCTCTCCGTATCCGACGGTAAGCTTTTTGTCAGTACCGATAGCGGATATATATATTGTTTTGCTGCTGGCAATAAGCAATACCAAAGCGCAAGTGGCAATGAGGAGCAGGCCAAGATACACAGAAAGCCAACGAAGCTGAACGACCCTGGCTTGCTCGATTGTTTCGAGTTTGACAAGGATTTTATGTCAGACAGAAATCTCTATAACAGAGGCGAAAGAAATATACCTGCCAAGATATGGGGCAAAATAAAATTCATAGAAGCTGGCAAATATTCCGCAATAGAATGCGATGGCGCTTCGACTACGATTCGCATAGCTGGCGATGCGTCAAAAATCAAAATGCCGAAACACGAAATTACAGCAGCTGCTTGGGTAAGGGTCGATCAGCCCGTTACGTGGGGCTCGATTATCGGTGCTTTTCAGGATAACGGCTCGTATGAGCGAGGTTGTCTGTTAGGCTATTATAAAAAGAGATTTTGCTTCGCTATCGAGAGCAAAAAAGGCAACGGCAGACTCGAATATCTCAAATCACCTTCCGAATTTGTTCCGGGCGGTTGGTATTATGTTGTTGGTACATACGACGGAAAAATTATGAAGCTGTTTATCAACGGTAAACAAGTCGCAACATCAACCAGCCAGAAAGGTGATATCAACTATCCGCCACAGTCATTTTATGAAATCGGAGCATATCACGATAAAGATGAATACAATCGGCTAAAAGGCGCAATCAGTGAAGTGCGTGTTTATGAGCGTGTTTTGACTCCTACGCAAATCCGATTGCAATACAAAAGCAAATCCGCAGGTTTTCCGAAAATCATCATCAAGCGGACAAAATTTTATACGCTTGCAATTGGCCCATATCTGCAATTTACAGATTACGATAAAGCGATAATCCGTTGGCAAACGAAAAATCCGTGCCCGACAATTTTGGAATATTTCGATACCGATATAAAAAAAGTTATCCGAAAAACAGATAACGCATTGAAAACCATTCATAGGATTTCACTAAGCGGATTAAAGCGAAATCACCTTTACAAATATCATATTG
>WFQY01000148.1 GCA_015486815.1 Phycisphaerae bacterium
GAAATAAAATATACTGAATATACTATTTGTAATGTTCCTTTTAATTTCGGGAGGAAAAGCTATGGCGAAGGTTCTGATAACCTATTATTCACAATCGGGCAACACGAAGGCAATGGCAAAAGAGGTCGAAGAAGGTGCCAAACTAACGGGGGCACAAGTAACGACAAAACCGGTCGGTCAGGTCTCCGCTAAAGAATTGCTGGACTATGACGCTATTATCATAGGCTCACCGACCTATTACGGACTGCCAGCTGCTCAAATCAAAAAGCTAATTGATGAGTCGGTGGAATTTCACGGCCAGCTGACAGGCAAAGTAGGAGGCGCATTTTCGTCAGCTGCTAATATAGGCGGTGGAAACGAGACAACAATATTGGCGATATTGCAAGCAATGCTTATTCACGGTATGGTTGTACAAGGGACAGCTGCTGGCGACCATTACGGACCTGTAAGCATAGAAGCGCCCGATAATCGAGTTAAGATGCAATCGCAAGCTCTCGGAAAACGAGTAGCGGAATTGGCTATAAAATTGTTTGGCTAATATTTTTTTACGGAGGATTAAATTATGAATATTGACAAAATCGAACCCAAACGTGCATTAAAGACCCTTCGCGACGAGATCGACAATATCTTCGACAGATTTGTCGAAAGACCTCTCGGCGTAATTACCGGACAGGTGGTAGCTCCGGTTGACATCTCCGAAACGGATACGGAAGTCATCGTAAAGAGTGACCTTCCGGGAATGGAACTAAGCGATATAGACGTATCCATCTCGGGCGATATACTTACCATCAAAGGGCAGAAGAAAAAAGAGCTGGAGCAAGCAGGCAAAACTTATCACGTCGTCGAACGGAGCTATGGCAGTTTTTCTCGTTCGATTCGTCTTCCGGCAGAGGTCGATGTAGATAAAGTACAAGCCAGCTATAAAAATGGCTTACTCGAAATTGTTATGCCCAAAAAAGAATCGAATCAAGCTAAAAAAATCAAAATTAAAAGCGAAGACGACCAACAAGGGTAATAAAAGTCTTTAGCTATTAGTCTGTAGTCATTAGCTAAAAGCTAAAGACTATTAGCTTAATTCCTAAAAATGAGATTTTTTTAAAAACCAGTATTTACCACGATTGAACCGTTTTCACAAATGTGATATCTTATAAAGGTAAATTACGGAATATCAACACCAAAAGAGATATTACGGGAACAAAGGGGTGTGTTCGAAAATGGGTCAAAACGGGAGAAAAATATTTTCGACCTCCGAATGGAGGGAGATAGAGGGAGGGTTATCGCTTTCCGCCAGACAAGCGGATATTGTCAGATGTATATTCGAAGGAATGCCTGATAAGGAAATAGCCAGCAAACTCGGAATAGCTATTCCAACGGTAAGAACGCACTTAACCCGCCTATTTGAAAAACTGAACATTACCGACCGAACAGAATTGATGGCTCGTGTCGTTATGGAATTCAGGTCGGGATGTCCGGAAAATTGTCCGAGAAAACAATTACAGCAGAATTGACGTATTGTATATAAAGCTAAGTATTGTTATTATTTATAAAGTATAAAGGGAGAGGGAATATTGGTATTATTCAACTAATTGCTTGGAGGAGTGAGTTTTAAGAGAAAGGCAAGGGTAGCGTAATGTTAGAGGACGAACAGGCTTCAGGGGCAAAAGGAGTCAATTCGCAATTTTCATTTGAATTGATCGGGCAGAGCTCTTGTATGCAAGAGCTGAAAGCGATGATTCAAGCGGTCAGTTCGCGAAGCTGTACTGTCTTGATTTCAGGCGAAACGGGAACTGGAAAGGAGATGGTAGCCCGTCAGATACATCAGGTAAGTCCGCGGGCGAATGGGCCGTTTATTCCGGTCGATTGTACTACATTGCGTGATACGCTTTTTGAATCTCAGCTTTTCGGACACGTCAAGGGTTCATTTACCGGTGCGATAAGTGATTCACTCGGATTTTTTCGGTCAGCGGATGGTGGCACACTGTTTCTTGATGAGATAGGAGAGCTCGAACCGCATATACAAGCTAAGCTATTGCGTTGCATACAGGAACAGACAGTTGTTCCACTCGGTGGAACAAAACCGATTCCGGTCGATGTGAGAATAATAGCTGCCACTCATCGCAATATTAAGGAAATGGTGCAAAAAGGACAATTCAGAGAAGACCTATATTATAGGCTTAATGTGATTCGCCTTGAAGTTCCTCCTTTACGGGAAAGGCGTGAAGATATTCTCCCATTAGCTAAGCATTTTCTGAATCAGCAATCGATATTGTATAATGAGCCGATGAAATATCTCGACACTGAGGCGGAAAAAATACTCCTTCGTCATTCTTGGCCCGGAAATGTTCGTGAATTAGCAAACGCTATGGAGCATGCTTATGTATTGAGCAATGAGCAGACTATTTTCCCTTTTGCATTACCACAGGAAATCATAAATAGCAGGCGAGGAGATAATGCGGGCGAATTAGCTACGTTTCCTACTCTCGCCGATATGGAAAAGCGTTTAATTGTGCAAGCTTTGAACTATACGAATGGTCGAAAATTGGCAGCTGCAAATCTGCTGGGAATAGAACGCAGGCGTTTTAATCGTCTGATGCGAAATCATAAAATCTCAAACTGACTACCTTGAAAGCAACATAAAAATATTCGGGTCAGTCCGAAGGAGGTGGACTGACCCGATACGATTATTACGAATCATTTACATTTACGAATGTTTTCGACGACGAAGCAGACCGACAAGTCCCGTCAATAGCAGACCAATCGTTGCCGGCTCGGGAGCAGGAGTCATTACGACATAATACTCGCTATCACTAGGATAAATACTTACATCAAATCCTGGCAATTGCAGTGGGGCATAGTCGCTACCCCAACTCCAGTCCATATCCCATGCACCTACTGTGGACTGATTATGGTTTGTAGCAAAATTCGCTGCGTATCCGGGGTCTTGAGATGGACCTTGTCCAGTATAATAAGCCCCTGTACCTGTTTCCGTAGCAAATAGTGTACCCCAGTCCATTGTACCTGACATAGGATCCGCTGCTGCACCTGAAGTATCACCATCGTTTCCAACGTTGCTATTGTACTCCAGATACCAATGGTCTGAGGTAAGCGTTAACTGATAGTTATACCAATCTGCACAATCGGGATCGTACGTAGCACCCCAACCACCAGCCTGAGTATAGGCATCATGGCTAGTTGTAGGAGGGTTGTCCACAACTTGGCCCTCTGTATAGCCGGTCTGCGAGTCTTTATAGAAGGTAGCCCATGCTCCATTTTTGGCATATACATCGAAGCCACTTTCACCGTCTCCATAGGCTGTGTCTGTAGCTTCATTAATCATGGCTACCGTTCCGGTATAAATACCATTACTTTCGCTTAATGTGCCCTTGAAAACCATAGTCGCTGAAGCAATGGTATTGACCCTTGCACTTGCCAGATTGGCAAAGCATAATACACCTATCACTGCACAAATTGTTAAAATCGTTTTTTTCATTTTACGTCTCCTTGTTAAAAGGTGTTAAAAGTTAGTTTTTAATAAATCGAACATTAGTTTTAAGTTTTGAAAAAAGTTCTGTTTACTGGTTACATCAATCCGTGATGACGATAACACTCCGTTAGAAGAAGCTATTAGCTTTTGGCTATTAGCTCTTTAGCTAATTGCTAACTACTGTCTTCCATAGGCTGCTCCTTTCCGCCGATCACTGGCTGGTGATATTCGGCGAAAAATATAAACTTACTACTATTAAAATTTCAAATTGTATAGGTCAGCAAGGTAGCATAAATAGGGGGACCGGCACAGGACCAGCCAGTGATCGTGGCCGGCCCCCGACAATTACAAACCCTCCTGACTGTTCCTGTATAAACGCTATATAATAATCAGCCTCCAATAACAGGAGCTGCTGTTTACGATTGGGCTGATGGTCATACTCACTGACTGATCCAACAGCCCAGAGAAGGAGTAAGAGAGAGAAAGAGTTTTATGTATAAACTGCCATTGGGCAATTATTTGTTATCAATTCAATAACTCTTACGATATTCAATTTTCAACAGCGACAGCTTGCAAAAGATGAGTTTGCTTTTTCATTACCATCCGCTCGACTACCCTCATAAGTGATATTTCATCGATATCACTATGCACAACAGCAATCACCCCCAAAGTCCGTGCTTGAGATTCATCCGTACAATCGTCTTGCTCATCAAGCATAACCGCAATAGGCACGGACGAGCGGGCGGATTTTATCCGCTTGATAAACTCACCTTTGGGCATATCCGGAAGATTCCACTTAGAGATAATCGCATCAACAAATTCTCTGCGTAGAGTCAGGACAGCTTCGTTCGCTGTTTCGACTCGCATCAGTCGGGCGGAAAAATTCTCGAGCGCATCCGCTTTCGCACCCAGCCCAACTGTCAAAATTGTTGCTGGCAATAACATAAACATTGTCAATAGTTCCTTTTTAATATCTCATCATTTAAGCCTGTTGTACGTGTCCGGCATTTCTATAAAATGCAAGGGGCGTACCAAACTAAAATAAAAATATTTTATTTTGTAAGATATTGAACAATAAGAGGTTAAAGTAGAAGCTGATTTTGGAGCATAGAATATGCCATCAAAGTAAAACGACCATAATGGACGCTTATAAGGGAATGAAATTCAGCTTAATTTAAGCAATAAGAGAGGTTACAGCCGAGAGACTATTTTGGTATCCAACTGGCCATTTTGGTCGGTAATGTCGGGGGTAGGTTATGCGACAATATTTTCTGGAGTCGCTTCGATACATTTTCCCGCTTTTAGCGGAAAAATTACTCAGCGACCGGTGAGGTAACTTTCCGGAACCATTGGGACACTCAGCAGCCGTAGGGAGATGGGTTACGCATATCAGGATAGTTCTTTTTCGCTGAAGACGTCAGCGGTGAAGAGATAGACCTGCGTTTTCGGGTCTTTCCAAGCGTCGGGCGGTAAGCCTGCTTTATGCGAACAGCAGTAAGAAAGGAATTCCTCTTTAGACCAGCCTGTCTCGGTCGCTACCTGAGGCAGAAAACAGCCACTCTGAAAACCTCGGCGGATATAAATTCCGTGCTTGCCAAGCTCGAGCGAAAGCGGGTCTTTGGTAAGCTCGAGAGGAGAGAGCACCGAAATTTCAATATCGAGTCTGTTCAGTTCGTCGGGACGAATCGGCTGATTCGCAAAACGCGGGTCGTTAAGGGCAGCTTCCGCCATCTCACGGACGGTTTCAATAAGCGGTTTGTCGGAGACGAACGTACCAATACAGCCACGAAGTTTACCATCGACGTGAAGTGTAACAAAACAGCCACACGGCTGACGCAAAGCGGGATCGTCGGGGAGTTTTATATCAGCTTGCGTTCCCGTTACTTTCGATTCGACAACAGCACGAGCGAGTTTCAATAGCTGACGTTTTTGCTCATCTGTTAATTCAAACTTATTGCTCATTTTTCATTTCCCCAATAAAGAATTAGATTCGAATTACCGATGAACCTGCAACAGGCTGACATATATGAATCATAGGCGAAATTTTTGCGGGTTGGTAGTAATTTTTCTTAAGAGCGTTTACGATTTTTTGGCAGCTTGACTGTTCGACCAGAATCATAATACATCCGCCGAGCCCCGCCCCGCCAAGCTGAGCACCATAACAGCCCGGTATATCTTTTACCATATCAACCATCATATCTATTTGCGGAGTGGAGCATCGGTAGCCCCCTGCTTGCATATAGAGCTGAGCGTTGAGAACACGTTGAGGATTCTGGCTGACAAGGTCGTCGGAAAGTTTATTGAGTGCGAGATCGCTTACATCATATCGATATCGGCGTGGTTTTAATTGCTGACCGACTTTTTCGAATCGTACTACCCTATCGCCATTATGGCTGATCAACATCAATTGTCCGAAGGTTTCGATTTTGTTTTCCGATAGCAGAACGGGTGCGAGTCTGCTTCGTTCGCATTCTGCGATGCCATAAAGAAGGACTTCGCGAAGATGATATTTTTTGGGCGGCCGATGCGACGAGGTGATTCGGTCGATATCATCCTGATGATGATGTGAAAGTAAATCATACAAAGCTGATGCAGCGAGTTCTTCGGGCACGGTAAGTAGCAGCTCATATATTTTACTTATCCTGCAATTCAAACGCGTGGGATTTAAATCTCGCAAATGCTCGAGCATATGTTGATATTGCTCGTTTCTGTCTTTGAGCAACATAAACCCGAATTCATAGCTGGCTACTTTCTGATTGAATTTGTCTCTGGCGGTTGTGCTTTTATTTGCATCGATACCACTATTGGCGATAATCAATCGACAGTTTTCGGGAAAACCGTATATATCAGCTACTTCGAAGGGGAAAAATTTTACGTGAGCGATTTGTCCTCGTTTTCCCATACGAATAGCGGCATGGTCGGCACTTCCTCCACGTGAGCCTACGAACCATTCACCTTCGCCACACAGGTCAACAAGTTCGCTCGGATTTACATCGAGAC
>WFQY01000149.1 GCA_015486815.1 Phycisphaerae bacterium
CATATACACAAACTTGATTTCTGCCCGCTCTTTTAACTTGATACAACGCCTGATCCGCTTCTTCCAAGACTTCATTCCAGTTCGCGTGAAGAGATTCCTGCGTACAGGCGGTTGCTCCGACACTTATACTAACTCTTCCCTTTATTCCGGCACTATGGGAAATACTCAAATCGTAAACCGCTTTGCATACTCGTTTAGCGCTTGCCACTGTGCCTTCTATATCTTGCAAAGGCAGAAGAACGACAATTTCCTCTCCGCCATATCTGAAAGCTTCGTCTCCTTCCCGCAGATTCGACTTGATTGCATTTGCTACCGAGCGAAGCACCTGATCGCCTGCCTGATGACCATAAGTATCGTTATACTGCTTGAAATGATCGACGTCGCAGATATACAATCCGTAACTATCACCATAACGCATAAATCGATAATGTAATTTTTTGGCAGCTTCGTAGAAGCTATACCTATTGCCTATCTCCATTAAGGTATCGATTCTTGCAAGTTCTTCTAATCTGGCATTGAGGCTTTGCAGTTCCTGATTTTTTGCAGACAGCTCGTTTTCAAGATTGATTACACGCAGACCCGCTTTTATCCTCAACTGAAGTTCCTGCGTATTGAATGGTTTCCTTACATAATCGTCGGCACCGGCATTCAGACCTTCGAGAACATCCTTCTGGTCATCGCGAGCGGTAAGTAGAATTATATATACATATCTACCGAAATTCGCTTCTCGTATCTTTTTACATAGTTCTATTCCGGTAAGGCCTGGCATCATCCAATCGATAATCAAAAGCGATGCAAACTCCTTATTCATCAGTTCCCAAGCCTGTTGACCATCCTCAGCTACAAGCAACGGACCATCCCAAAACTTAGAGAGCATCTTCAACAAAAACTTGCGAGGAATAACATCATCCTCTGCTATTAACATCTTTACACTATCGTCCATACCGCCAATCTGTCCTTATAGTCTTTCCTAAACAATCGATGCCTGATTTATATATTCTTCCACTTCTTTGATACTATCCGAGAGTTTTTCCCAAAGCTGCTTCGTTCCGTCAAACAGACCCTCTTTACCTGCCTTTTCAAGCTCAAGTGCAATAGTGGAAACCCGCTCAGCTCCGAGATTCAAAGAAGCGCCTTTAAGACTATGAGCCAATTTTGCCAATTCCTCGCTATTACCCTGCTCAATTACCTCGGATATCTTCCGTAGCTGATCATTCGCTATCTCCATAAACTCGACCAACATCTCATCCAGAAACTCTTTATCACCACCACAACGTTCAAGAGCCGACTCTACATTAATCGGACATTGCGAATTTTGCGTCTGTTCACTCATTTGTATATTCCTTTCTTTGGATTCTTTATCACACCATTTACCTAACACCTTGAATAAAATCTCCGTCTTAATCGGTTTCGTTACATAATCGTCCATACCCGCATTCAAGCATTTTTCCTTATCGCCCTGCATCGCATGAGCGGTCATCGCGATTATCGGAATATTCGACCACTTCTCGCTTGATTGTCTTATCGTACGAGTTGCTTTATACCCGTCCATCTCAGGCATCTGAACATCCATAAGCACGAGATCATAATGTTTACGTTTAAGAGTCTCCAATGCCTGTCTCCCGTTTTCTACTGCATCGACCTGATAATTGGCCTTGTTTAGTATCTTTAATGCAAGTTTTCTGTTTATAGGATTGTCTTCCGCCAGCAAAATACGAATAGAACTATTATTCCGAATTTGTTCCGATAATTCTTGTTTTTCTTGCTCTTCACGAATCGCTTTCATTTCATCGCTGAAATCAGTCCGATATATGTTGACTATAGTATCAAACAATTGTCGCTGCTTGACAGGTTTGAACAAATATGCATCACAGCCAATAGTTTTCATCTGCTTAGCATCGGAAACCCTACCGAGCGAAGTTAGTATTATTACCTTTACATCGGAGATACTCGTATCACTTTTTATTTCACGAAGAACATCTCTGCCGTCCATTTCCGGCATCTGCATATCGAGCAATACCAAATCGTAAGGCCGATTTTCTCTACACGCAAGACGAAGCTCCTCAAGCCCTTCCTTACCACTGCCTAGCGCCTTGACAAAAGCAAATCGCTTATCGTGGTCAAGCATTTGATATAAGACATGTCTATTCGTATCGTTATCGTCGATAATAAGTACTTTAAGAGTGGATATCTCTTTATCCTCTATGATTTTTTGAGTTTTCTCAGCTTCCGATGGCTGGCGTTTTTGTAAAACAGCTGTAAACCAAAACGTACTACCCTGACCCTCGACACTTTCCACACCAATCTCTCCTCCCATCATCTCAGCCAAGCGTCGAGAAATAGCTAACCCCAACCCCGTACCTCCGAACCGTCTCGTTGTCGAACCGTCCGCCTGCTCAAACTGTTCAAATATTTTACTCTGATGTTCGGGCGAAATTCCTATCCCCGTATCTCGTACCTTAAAGAGTAGTTTAACCTTATCATCAAATTCTTCTTTTGTATCTACCGATATCTCTATTTCGCCCTTTTCGGTAAATTTAATTGCATTACCCGCCAAATTAATAATAATCTGACGCAATCTTACATCATCGCCTATCAAATATCGTGGCACATCAGGCTTGACCGAACAAATTAATTCAAGCCCCTTATCCGAAGCACGTGGTGCGAGAATGTCCGCCACCGATTCGACTAATTTTTGCATATCGAAATCATCAGGACTGAGTTCCAGTTTGCCAGCTTCTATTTTAGATATATCCAAAATATCATTTATCAATTCGAGCAAACTATCCGCACTATTTATTATGGTATTAACATAATC
>WFQY01000150.1 GCA_015486815.1 Phycisphaerae bacterium
CCATTACGGTTGATGAGCCGGTACTTGTGCGGGTACATTCGGAATGTCTGACGGGCGACGTATTCAAATCGCTAAGATGCGATTGTGGCGATCAGTTAGCTACTGCAATGCAGATGATATCGCAAGCGGGCGAAGGTGTGGTTGTATATCTCAGGCAGGAGGGCAGAGGGATAGGATTAGCAAATAAACTTCACGCTTATGCTCTTCAGGAGCGTGGGCTCGATACGGTGCAAGCGAACCTTAGGCTCGGATTCGCTCCTGACAGACGCGATTATGGTATCGGTGCGCAAATTTTACGGGAGCTTGGTGCCCGAAAAATAAAAATTCTTACGAATAATCCCAAAAAAATTTCGCGTCTGGAAGTTTACGGACTGAAAATAGTCGAGCAGGTACCTTTGAAGATACCCGCTCATACCGAAAACAAACATTATCTTGCAACCAAAAAAGCAAAACTCGGACATATGCTGGATTAAACGGAAATGACACAGCACGCAATAAAATTTCATCCCATTGACGATGAAGCCCATTCGATAGATTCGGATACGATGGATATAGGGGCATTCCGAAGAAAGGCAGTACTGTTAGCTGTTGTTGTAGGGTTGATTGTAGGGCTGATTTGTAAATTTATTTTAGTTACCGGCAGATATTTTCAAGGTACAGCCAGCATAGAAATAAGGGGTGTTAAAGGCGCTGCTTTAAAAGATGCAATGGCACAAAATCTTGCTGGCTTGCAAATGTTCGATAAAACACTCGTTCTTCCTAGCAGCTCCGCTGGGCAATTTACCATTGCGGAGATGATGCAAGAAGGTCAGCTTCGTTTTTTCCCTGCTGATGAGCATACTATTTCAATTTCCGCTACCGGCGATGATAAAATTTTTGTTCGGAATTTATTGAAATTTGTAACCGAGAGCTACATTTCCGAAGCTACTGATCGTCGACGCCAGCAATTAGAGAATCTCAATCGTCAACAGCAAATTGCGCTTGCAAAATATCGAAAACTCCAACAGCAACATAAAACTGTGCAGGAAAAGCTGAAGAAATTTACGCAGTCGATCGCAACGGGAAAATTTGATAGTGCTATTCTGAAATATACCGAATCGCTGGGCAAGGACATAGCGGTTTCGGAAAAATACGTCGGTCAGCTTGAGGAACTTAACAAAAAGCTTTCGCAAGTCAGGGCTGAGATTCGCAACCCGACGATAGAAATTGATCCTGATAAATTAGAGAGGGCGAGGAAGGCGAACCGTGCGTATATGGGCGATTATAATATGCTTAGGCTCAAGCATCGGGCATATTTGTATTATTTTCGCAAAGAAGCAAGTCAATTTATGAGTAGTCTGGATCAGCTTAGAAGCGCCTTGCAGAAGCTAAATGACAGTATTTCCAAACGGCTTGATATGGATCTGCCTTCGGGGCTTACCGATGATTTACTCGAATTGAATTTAGCAGCAGAGTTGTACGATGGCAAACTCGCTCGTTTTCAAAGCAGATGGAAACGATATTACGATAAACTCTCCGAGCTTATCGATGATCCGCTAAAAGCGGATTTTTCGAGTGTTACCACCGTACTTTCTCAGCTACGGCAGGATTTGTTGAAAGGTGCGGGGCAATTACCGGTTAAATTAAATCAGCTGTCGGAAAAGCTGCAGAAAGGAAACATCAAGCGCAAATCTGGACTTTCCAAAATTCTAATAAGAAATGTGGCTCGCTCGAGTGTTGCACCTCAGCTTGACCGGTGTATTGAATTGTGGAATCAGACAATATTTCACCTTAATAGCCTGTTTCCTGATGGCAATATCCATTTGAAGACCTTCAGCAGAGTGTGCTCACGGCTGCAAATGCGATTGAAGTTAACAGATCGCAATATCAAATACAGACTCGAGCAGGAACAACTCGCACAAAAAAAACGTCAGCTGCAACGGCAGCTCGTTCAGCTTCAGCTTGAATTTCAGCAGAATGCGCAAATGCTTATCGACACATATCAAAAGATTGCACAGAGTCAGTCAGCGTTGGCTAAACTCGGCCAATCGTGGCCTGAATGGGAAAAATTGAAACTTACCGCAATTAATGCGAAAGGTGCTCTCGTCTTGATGGAGCGTCAGCTTAAACAGAAAAATATCTCTCCACCTACCCCGGAACATCTAAAGGCAGGCCCTGTACTTGTTACCGCTCGCAATCGATTTGGTATCAAAGCTGAAAACGAATTTTACGTTTCATTACTAACGGGTTTGATAGCTGCTGGTGTAATATTAGCGATTCAGCTCGGATTTACTCTCAAATTTCTACGAACATAGACGCATTAATTTTGCGCTCGTTTTACAGTCTCGTTGACGGTTTTCCGATAAGTGCTTTTACTCTGTCTTTTACCGGCGGATGCGTGCTGAACAGCTTCGTAATCGATTCGCCGGTAAACGGCTGAACTATGAACAAATTTTCCTGAGCAGGATTCACAAGTTTCATAGGCATTTGTTTGTTCATCGCTTCGAGCTTTTCCAGAGCGGTCGCTAACGGCATCGGGTCGCCTACAAGCTCAGCTGAATAATTGTCAGCGTTGAATTCTCGTTTTCGTGATATTGCCATTTGAATCAACGCTGCTGCTATCGGTGCAAGAATTATCATTGCAAGAGCTGCAAGAATATTTCCATCGTCGTCATCGCCACCGATAGGCATAAACCAAAGCAAATACCCAAGCATACTTATCGCACCCGCTATGGTAGCTGCTACCGTACTGATAAGCATATCATAATGTTTGATATGAGCCAATTCGTGTCCGATTACCCCCGCTAATTCCCTGCGGTCGAGCAATCTGATTATCCCTTCGGTGAGGCAAACAACCGAATGCCGAGGATTTCTACCGGTTGCAAATGCGTTGGGTACTTGGGTAGGGGCGATATATACCTTCGGCATTGGCAGATTTGCACGAGTAGCGAGTTCTCGCACAAGCTGATATATCTCGGGTGCTTCATTTGGTGAAACAGGTCTTGCTCGCATCGTTGCCAATGCGATTTTATCGCTGAAATAATATGCGATGATATTCATCGCGCCGCCCAGCAACAGCGCAATAATCATTCCGTTACGTCCGCCAATAATATGGCCGACATATATGAAC
>WFQY01000151.1 GCA_015486815.1 Phycisphaerae bacterium
GACCTATGTGTCTGCCCAAAAATTAGGGCGGACACGCAGGTCCGCCCCTACGGATTTGCATTTTGCAGAAGTCTAAAAATATTTTAATACGGAGAGACAGAATGACAAAGATAAGCTGGATTCCGCAACAAACCGACGAACAACTAAATGTAGCTCTTACCGCACTTTCACAAAATTATCCGTTAGCTAAAGGTAGTGGGGGTGATGTTGTAGTAAAGTTTCAAAAAAACGCCTCGCAAAAAAACTCTTATTCCATCGTACGTGATGGTACTGACATTATCGTTAGGTATGACAATATCCATTGTGCGCTTCGAGCGGTGGGGACGATATTGGCGTTGGCGGGAAAAATAGAAAATGATATTACCGAACGGACAAATTTCAAGACCATCGGTATTATGCTCGACTGCTCACGCAATGCGGTTATGACGGTGGAGCATTTCAAGGGTTGGCTTAGGCAGTTGGCACTGTTGGGGTACAATATGGCGATGCTTTATACGGAAGATACGTATGAGCTGACCGGCGAGCCTTACTTCGGATATCAAAGAGGAAGATATACGCCTGAAGAACTCAAAGAGATAGACGAATACGCCAGCCAACTTGGCATCGAAATGATAGGCTGCATTCAGACGCTTGGACATTTGGAGCAAATATTAAGGTGGAGTGTATATGACGATGTCAAGGATACGTCTTCGGTGCTGCTGGTAGGCGAAGAAAAGACATATAAGCTCATCGAAAAGATGATAGCTAATTTCGCCAGCGTTTATAAATCGAAGCGAATACATATCGGTATGGACGAGACACACGACCTCGGACGTGGCAGATTTCTTGATAAATTCGGCTATAAGCGGGGATTTGATATCTTCAACGAACATTTGGATCGCGTAATTCGGATATGCAAAAAATACAAGCTTAAGCCGATGATCTGGTCGGATATGTATTTTCGAATGGGTAGTAAGGTGAGCGAATATTATGACGACGATTGTGTTATTCCCGACGAAGTGAAAGCCAAAATTCCCAAAGATGTCGAACTTGTCTATTGGGATTATTATCACACCGACGAAGCAGGCTATCTTAAAATGATAGACAAACACAAAGACCTTGGCTTTACGCCGATTATGGGTTCGGGTGTTTGGACGTGGGGTAGGCTTTGGCACGCTATGACCACTACGCAGGCGACGGTTAGCCAATGCATTCCCGCTTGTACGAAAAGCGGTATAGATGAAATATTCTTTACGATGTGGGGTGATGACGGTGGATATTGCGAATTTGATTCCGCGGTGACAGGGTTAGCATATTCGGCTGAACTTATCTATAACTCCGAAAAACAGATTGATAGCGAATTACTAAAAAAGCGATTTGCTGCGATATGCTTCGGTGATTTTGATGTAATAACCTTGCCGTCCGAGCTTGACGTATATGAAGGCACCGAGGAAAAGGGATATCCGCGGATATATGGTGCCTCGATTCTCTGGGACGATCCGCTTTACGGGATATATTTCCGAAACGAAAAGATCAAAACGCCTGATATTTGGGACAAAGCGGTTCGGCATTATTCGCAACTCGCGGAAAAACTAAATGCGATATCGGATGACAATATCAAACATGCAGCTTTGCTTGCGGAATTGCTTGCCAAAAAGATTGCTCTGCGAATCAAGCTCGAAGGGGCTTACATTGATAAAAATTTCGAAGAGTTAAAGAAAGTAATTGCCGAGATTCCCGCTATAATTAATTTATATGACGAATTGGATAAATCTTTTCGGAAAAGCTGGCTGAGCTGCAATAAGGTGTTTGGTTTGGATACAATTCAACGGCGATTAGCTTCGCTTGCCCGAAGGTATCGGGAACTCAGCGATAGGATTAATGAGCTGATTGACGGTAAAATCGAAAAAATAGACGAGCTGGAAAATCTTAGCGATACGACGATGGAATATATTTCTTACGGGTTTCACGTATATCGCAATGTAATTTCCGGTACGTTGATACAATAATTGCAGATTATTCGATAGATTATTCGGAGGTACGCATTATGTCTGACGGAGAAATTCGCGTCGGAGTAATCGGATGTGGTGGGTTTGGTCTTTTTGCGCTTCAGCATTTTGCTCAGGTTCCGGGCGTGAGGTTGGTAGGGATGGCGGGCACGCATCGGCCTGCTGCTGCCGCTGCTGCTAAGCGATTCGGTATTCCCGATATCGAAGATGTCGAAAAACTCGTAGCTCGCGACGATATCGACCTTGTCTATATCGCAACGCCACCGTTCCTTCATTATCCGCAAGCTATACAGGCACTTCGAGCGGGTAAGCACGTAATATGCGAGAAACCTTTCGCTCTTACGCTTGAGCAAGCGGACGAGATGATAAAGCTTGCGAGAAAGAATAATCGACTTGTAATCGCAAATCTGATGCAGCGATATAATCCGATTTACGATAAGGTAAAGACGCTTATCGATGAAAAAATCCTTGGCGAGGTATTGCACGGATATTTCGAAAATTACGCTTGCGATGAACAGCTACATCCCGACCATTGGTTTTGGGACAAGTCGAAAAGCGGCGGAATATTCATCGAGCATGGCGTGCACTTTTTTGATATGTTCGAAGGTTGGCTTGGTGAGGGTAAGGTAGTTGCAGCTCAGGCGAATATCAGGCCAGGCAGTGATAATATCGAAGAGCAGGTGCAATGTACCGTGCGATATGGTGATGTCGTTCACGTCAATATATATCACGGATTTACGCAAGCTGGCAGAATGGATAGGCAGGAACTGCGTCTGCTATTTGAGCGAGGCGATATAACCCTATACGAATGGATACCCGTACAGGTAAAGATTCGAGCGATAGCGGATGAAGAGCAGACACGCAAGCTATGCGAATTGTTCGAGGGTTATCGGCTTGACGTAACAGAAATTTACAGCGGCGATTCGCGCAAATGTCAAGCTCGGCATAAACAACTCGATGTTTATCACAAATTCGAATTTGAATATGGGCTTAGCGATAAGAAATGGCATAGGTATGGCGAATTGATTCGCTCGATGGTGGCGGATCAGATAGCTTACATTCGCGATAGTTCGCATAATCGGAAAATTACCGACGAAAACGGCAGAAATTCATTAGCGATGGCAATCGAAGCGGACAGGCTTGCGCATATTTGATGTTTATTCTTTAATTTCGCCCCGTTTTGGTGTATCTATAATATTAAAACTGACCGATTTCATATAATAAAAGTGTCTATTTCCACAATGTCATTCCGCACGGAGCGAAGTCCGCCTGAGGCGGACGGAATCCACTTGGTTGGTGAAAGTATAGATTCCCGCACCAACGGCATCTTTGACTTTCGCGGGAATGACAGCTTGTGTATAATTGCTGGCAAATAAAGAATTGTGTGAAAACAATATTTGAAATCGGTTATTTGAATCTAACACTTTATCGGGAAATCGTATGTATCGCGAGCTGACGGAATATATAGACAGGATAAGCGGCTATGGCTGGTCGGTGGTTATCGCAGAGCTTGTAATCATCGGTGCGGTAATCTATGTTATTCTGAAATTTTTGGAAGGTACGCGAGGCTTACGTCTGTTTCGCGGGCTGATTCTGATATTAGCGACCATTCTGCTGATTATAGGCGTGCTTGCGGAAAACTTTCATCTTACCAGAATCAAAGTGCTAGCTCGGCCGGTGCTTTACATTATCTTCTTCGGTTCATTGATAGTATTTCAGCCCGAACTTCGTCGCGGACTTATGAGGCTTGGTGAGGCGCGATGGTTTCGCCGACTAATCAGCGCATCGGAATCGACGATACAAAGCATAACGTCAGCTGCCAAATATCTCTCGGCGAATAAAATAGGTGCACTGATCGCTATCGAAAGGCAGGTAGGATTGGCGAGTACAAGCGAAAGCGGAATATTGCTCGACGCTCGTGTCAGTGCGGAATTGCTCAAAACGATATTTTGGCCAGGCTCAGCGTTGCACGACCTTGGCGTTATCATTCAGGAAAATCGAATATTAGCAGCAGGTTGCCAATTTCCTCTTACCGATTCGGAAAATATCGACCCTTCGTTAGGCTCAAGGCATCGGGCAGCGGTCGGCTTGACCGAAGACTCCGACGCTGTCGTCGTTGTGGTAAGTGAAGAAACCGGTATGATATCCTTAGCTGTCGATGGTAAACTATATACTAACCTCAGTGCACATCAGCTTGAAGATAAACTGAAACAACTACTGATGGGAGCAAGATAAATTGCGTTGGTCGTTTATCGGAAAAATCAAAACATTCTTTACGGTATTCATACTCAGCTGTCTTATATGGATCTATGCCGATCAGGTAACTACCGAATATATGACAGCGGTTGTCAATATTCAGGTGCTACCAGCGGGCGGATCCGATCTGATAGTCAAACTCATTACACCGCAGAGCGGACAGATAGAAGCAACCTTCGCAGGCCCGCGAGCCAGACTTGAGCGATTGAAAAGCGACTTGCAGGGAAAATTCAAACTCGTCTATTATGTCAAACCGACGCCGAAATTCGAACCTATTATCACAGCTGACACTATCCAGATTATCAAAAATCAGCTAAAAGAATTATATCCAGCGATTACTGTAAGCAGCGTTGATACGCCACAAATTAAAATTGCTGTTGATAAATATATATATGTAAATATGCCCGTGAAGGTAATCATCGGCACTATTACCACAAGTGAGCCCGTTATTACTCCCAGTCAGGTAAAGGTCAGGCTGCCTCTTTCACTATATAAAAAGCTTACCGACGAGCAAAAAGTCATCACAATAGACATAGAGCCCGAGCTTCGCAAACATCTTGAAAATCAACAGATAGATCAGACCTTTCCTCTGCCGCAGACATTGGCGGGACAGGAAATTCAGACCGACCCGCTGCAGGTAAAAGTTCAGCTGAAGATTCAGCAACAATTTGCACGCAAAGAAGTCAAACGTCCGATTCAGGTACTGCTTCCGCTTGGGCTTGAAAACAAATACATCGTTGACCTTAGGGATAAAGAAATAACCGTGCCGATAATAGGCCCCGCTGATCTCATAAGCAATATCAAAGATCAGGACATCGTTCCGTATATCGAGCTTGTTCCCGCTGACCTTACTCGGCCGGGAAGCTCATATTTTCCCAGACGCATCAAATTTCTTTTGCCCGACGGCATAAAAATTGATACGGAAAAATTATCACGTCAACCGGAAGTTGACTTTAGGCTGATAGAAAGAGGAAAACCTCTTCCGACAGCTGTCCAGTAAATCGAATTTTACGGGAGATATTTATTATGAAAGACATAACGGATTTCAAATCATACGCACTGGAGTTAGCTCAAAAAGCGAGAACCGCCGCTGGCAAATTGGCCGCTGTAAGTGTCGGGCAGAAAGACATCGCATTGAATAAAATGGCAGAGCTTATCCGCAAGCATAAGGGAGATATTCAGCAAGCGAATACTTACGATATCGAAGCGGGAACGCAGGCGGGATTAAGCTCAGCTATGCTCGATAGACTCAAGCTAACCGACAAACGTATCGAGGCGATGGCTGTCTCTATCGAACAGGTTGCAGCACAAAAAGACCCCGTCGGCCAAACGATTACGGGTTACCTTAGGCCAAACGATCTGCGAATAGAAAAAGTGCGCGTGCCTATCGGTGTGATCGCGATTATCTACGAGTCGCGTCCAAATGTAACGGCAGATGCAGCTGCTTTGTGTTTACGGGCTTCGAATGCGGTTATTCTGCGAGGCGGCAAGGAAGCTATACACTCCAATACCGCCATCGCAAAAATCCTTCGCGAAGCACTCGGCGTTGCAGGTCTGCCTATTGATATAGTTCAGCTTGTCGAGACTACCGATAGGGCGCTTGTTCCCGAATTGCTAAAACTCAATCAGTATATCGATCTGGTAATTCCCCGAGGCGGTGAGTCTCTTATTCGTGCCGTCGTTGAGCAATCGACAATTCCGGTTATCAAACACTACGCAGGCAACTGCCATATTTATGTCGATAAGGCTTGCTCTGTAGAATTGGCTGAGCGTATTATCATAAATGCCAAATGCCAACGGCCGGGCGTATGCAATGCAGCTGAGACGGTTTTGTTCCATAAAGACATCGCAGACAGTTTCATTCCGAGGATATGTGAAAAGCTTGTTGAGCGAGGTGTCGAGATTGTCGGCTGTCCGAAAACGCAGCAATTATTTTCGAAAGCGAGCGCCGCTAACGAGCAAGATTGGTTTACGGAATATCTCGATCTGAAATTAGCTATCAAAGTCGTCGATAATATCGACCAAGCGATAGAGCATATCAATACTTATGGCTCGCATCATACCGATGCGATACTTACCGATGATATATCCGCTGCGGATAAGTTCACTGCGGGTGTCGATTCCGCCAGCGTGATGGTAAATGCATCGACAAGGTTTAGCGATGGCTTCGAATATGGTTTGGGCGCCGAAATTGGAATCAGCACCGACAAATTGCACGCACGTGGGCCTATGGGCGCCGACGATTTGACAACATATAAATATATAGTAAAGGGAAACGGACATATACGACAATAAACAAAACTACGACAGTAACCAAAACGGTAATTCCAAATTTATTTTTGTGGAGGTAACACTATGATTTACAAATCGATTAACTATTGGACTTTCGGACCTTCGGCGCTCGATGGTAAATATGACATCGTCCAAGCGATGAAGGAAGCTAAAGAGGCAGGCTTCGATGCTATCGAGCTATGCCTTGCGACTTCCGGTCAGCTTACATTCAACGCCAGCGAGAAAAAGTGCAAAAAGCTACTCGAAGAATCTAAAAAAATCGGCATAAAAATCTGCAGTGTCGCTACGGGCGTTTACTGGGGCGTTAATCCTGCAAGTCCTAAAAAATCCGAAAGAGCTAAGGCACTGAAACTCACCAAACAAGCCCTTCAGATTACCAAATGGCTTGGCACGAATACATTTCTCTATGTGCCCGGTGTCGTCGCATTAGGCTGGGATCCGAAATCACCGGTGCTACCTTATGGCGAAGTTTACGATCGCGCTCTCGCACAACTGAAGGCGGCTGCTAAAACAGCGGAAAAACTGGGCGTATATATATGCGTCGAAAACGTATGGAATAAATTCCTCTATTCGCCTGTCGAGATGCGCGACTTTATCAAAAAGGCAAACAGCAGATACGTCGCACAATATTTTGACCCGGGTAATGTGGTGGAAATAGGATATCCCGACCACTGGATTCCCGTTTTAGGCAAACTCATCAAACGCGTACACTGCAAAGACTATAAACGCGATCCGGGCGGATTTCCCAAAGGATTCGAGGTGCCTATCGGCGAGGGCGAGACGAATTGGCCCTTGATTCTCAAACAGCTACAAAAGATAAAATATAATGGGCCAATCAGCGCTGAAATCATAAGCTTTACCGAAGACCCCGAGAGAGTTAAACGAGTGAGCAAAGAACTCGGTAACATCCTGAAAACAATCAAACAGTAATCGGATTTTTATGGGCATCAAATGAGTGCCTCATTTGATGCCCATATACCACATAATCAACGTAACACTATTGAATATTATATGAGTTGTTATGGGCACCAATATTGTCTTATATCGCCAATATGACCAACCCAGAATGACTCCCAACAGCCATAATGCTGGCAGTTGATGATACATTGGAATATGCACCACCATAAAAGCAATCGAGGCTAACACAATTGATAAAACAGGACGTGATAATATTTTGAATAACCAGTTTTGTAGCATCCCCCTGAAAAATATCTCTTCCGCTATCGGAGAAACAATAGCAGCTAAAACTATACACGCAAGTTTCAACTTCGCTCCGACATTCGGACTACTCAAAAATCGAATAGCAGGATGCTGAATATTTACAGGTAAACTCAGCCAATTGCGAACAATATAAACTCCCACGCTATACATAGCTACATTTACCACGGGAAATATCGCAAGATACATCAACGCAGAAAAGAGA
>WFQY01000152.1 GCA_015486815.1 Phycisphaerae bacterium
ATTATAGGCAGATAGGAAGAGAAGCCACCGATATAGAAATTGAAACAATCGCACAGACGTGGTCGGAACATTGCGTCCATAAAACCCTGAAAAGCGCTGTCGAATATCATAGTCCGGAAGGAAAAATCGAATTTGACAATCTGCTCAAATCGACCATCGTCAAAGCTACCGAACAGCTCAATAAACAATGGTGCATCAGCGTATTCGTCGATAATGCGGGTATAATCGAATTTGATGAAAAATATGCTGTATGCTTCAAAGTTGAGACGCACAATCATCCGTCAGCTATCGAGCCCTATGGTGGTGCTTCGACCGGTATTGGCGGAGTGATACGCGACCCGCTTGGCACGGGGCTCGGCGCTAAGCCCGTTGCGAATACGGACGTGTTTTGCTTTGGCTATCCGCAGACGAAACTCGAAGAGCTTTCCAAAGGGATGCTTCATCCGCGAAGGGTGTTTAAGGGCGTAGTTGCGGGTGTGAGAGATTATGGTAATCGTATGGGTATTCCGACGATAAACGGAGCGATATGGTTTGATAATCGATATATGGGCAATCCGCTTGTCTATTGCGGCAATATAGGGATAATGCCGAAAGATAAATGCTTTGGCGAGGCGCGGACGGGCGATCTGATTGTCGTAGCGGGTGGACGGACAGGTCGCGACGGAATTCACGGGGCAACGTTTAGCTCGGGTGAGCTTACCGATCGATCGGATACGGAATTTTCGCACGCAGTGCAGATAGGCAATCCGATAACGGAGAAAAAGCTCGTCGATGTGATTCTGCAAGCTCGCGATTATAAAGGCGGTTGCCTGTATTCAGCTATTACCGATTGCGGGGCGGGTGGACTTTCCAGTGCGGTAGGTGAAATGGGCGAGGAGCTTGGCGCGGAAGTTGACCTCGAAAAAGTGCCTCTGAAATATCAAGGGCTTAGATATGATGAGATATGGATAAGTGAAGCTCAGGAACGAATGGTGCTTGCGGTTCCGCCCGATAATTGGCCTATGCTGAAAGGTATTTTCGAGTCGGAAGATGTCGAGGCTACCGTTATCGGAGAATTCGCTGACCACCGAAAACTGATTTTGCGATACGAAGGAAATATCGTTGGCCAACTTGATATGGAATTTTTACATAACGGATTGCCCAAATCGCGAAAGAAAGCGGTCTGGCATCCTGTCCGGTTTGATGAGCCAAAAATAGATACCGAGAAAATCGATTATACGGCAACGCTTGTTCGGTTACTCGGGCATCCGAACATAGCGAGTAAGGAATGGGTAATTCGTCAATACGACCACGAGGTGCAAGGCGGTTCGGTAATAAAGCCGTTGACGGGAACGGAAAATCGTGGTCCTTCGGACGCTTCGGCATTTCGTCCTGCATTGGATTCGCATCGTGGAATTGCGGTCGGGTGCGGGTTGAATCCGAATTTCGGTCAGATAGATCCTTATTGGATGGCGTGCTGTTGCATCGATGAAGCTGTCCGTAATGTGGTAGCTGTCGGTGGTAATCCTAATCGTTGCGCTATTCTGGATAATTTTTGCTGGGACAGCTGCAATACTCCGGAAAAGCTCGGTTCGCTCGTGCGAGCTGCTATTGGCTGTTATGACGCTGCTATGGCGCTTGGTGTTCCGTTCATCTCCGGTAAGGACTCGCTCAACAATGAATTTGTTACCGAGCAAGGTGAGCGGATTGCTATTCCTGCGACGCTACTTATTAGTTCGATTGCTATTGTAGATGATGTTCGTTTGTGTGTAACGATGGATATCAAGAACGCTGACAGTAGTATTTACCTTATTGGCACGACGCGCAATGAGCTTGGCGGTTCGCATTACTATCAGCTGATAGATGCTATCGGTAATTCGGTGCCCAAGGTTGATTTCAAACAAGCGAAGGAAATTTTCGATACGGTCTATAATCTGATTCAGCAGCGAGTACTTGCGAGCTGCCACGATTGTTCCGAAGGCGGATTAGCTGTCGCGCTGGCGGAGATGAGCTTTGCCGGTGGATTGGGAATGCAAATCGAGTTGAACAATCTCGCGGAACAATCGAAAATCGATCGAGCGGATATATTGCTATTTAGCGAATCGCCGTCGCGCTTTATTGTCGAAGTCAGAAAAGAGGACGAGCAAAAATTCCTCGAGCTGACAAAAAATATTCCCGTGTGTAAACTCGGACGAACAATTACGGATAAAGAATTGACGATAAGTTTCGGGGGCAAGACGCTGATAGAGGCTCACCTCGATGCGCTCAAAAAATCGTGGCTTGAGGGTGTAAAGATCTGACAGATTTTCAGGCGGGCACGTGGGTCTGGAGCTACAATAATAGCTGTTTTCGGATTATTCTTGCTTTTATCTATTACGGGCGGGAAAATCTCTCATTTGATTTGAATGACTTTCAGGAATGGTGCGTATGATAAGGCTTTTGATATACATATTCCCAGCTATTATGGATATGGTGCTTGGTTCGGTGATGTTTTTGACGACCGTGCGGATGGCACAGAGCGGAGCAAGCGCAACAACGGTTACATTGCTTATGACGACGTGGTCGTTTGTTTATATGGTATGCTCGTTTAGTTTGAGCCGAATTATCACCAGCAGAAATGCAGCTTGGCTTATTATCGCATCGGGGTTGATTATAGCAGGCGATTCGCTTGGCTTTATCTTAGTACCCGGCCTATATCAGATGTATCTGTTGGTTGTAATTGTTGCTATTGCTAATGCGATGTTCTTCGCACCGTTTCAGATATTTATGAAAGCTGTCGAGCAAGGCCGACCAGCGGGGGTTGTGCGCTCTACCGCTCTTTATACTTTTGCGTGGAGCACGGGTATAGCGCTCGGCCCGTTTATTTCGGGCTATCTCTGGACGCTTGCAGGGTGGAATTGGTGTCATCTGGTAAATATCTGCTTCGCTTTGCTGACTGTAATCGGTATTTTTTTGCTTAAACATCATGCTCAGCCTGATGGCCAACGGGCATCTTCGATTTCCGAAAAGCAGCCAGCATCCGGAGACGAATCGACAATTAACGAATTTGATGAATACGCTAATATGCCCGACCTTGCTTGGCTTGCGTGGGTCGGTGCGGGATTAGGGATTTTTGTTATTATGCTCGTTCGCGGAATACTGCCTATGACGGGCGTGTCGCTGAAAATTCCACGTCCGCAGCTCGGAACTATCTTCGCACTGATTTCGATGACGCAAGCAATCGTCGGTTTGAGTTTTATCAAGGGTAAAATGTGGATGTTCCGCGTTAAGCCAATAATCGCATTCGGCATTGTCGGATTGTTAGGTATGATAGGTTTTGCGTTCGCCCGTCATTTGTATTTTCTTTATATTTCCGCTATTTGTCTCGGTGTATATTCCGGAGCTATTTTCTTTTACTTTGTGTTTCATTCGTTGGTGCATCCGACAAAAGCCCCGAAGTATATCGCGATAAACGAAGCTGTAGTAGGTCTGGTTGGAATTGTGGGCCCACTATTCGGGGGGTTGATTGTTGACCATTTTAGTCTTACGACAGCTTACCTTGCAGGTGCAATTATTATCGCTGGTGCAATGATATTCAAAGCTAATGTCCACCACCGAAAGCTGACTGCCTTTGGAAAATAATCTCGGGTTAATATTGATAAGATTCAATGATTGGCGTAAAATCATTGTTTCGGAATATTACGCTGGAGGCAGCAGAAAATGAAAAATGAAGAATTAGCTGATATTTTTAACGAAATAGCGGATCTGATGGAAATTCAAGGCGAGCAGCCTTTTCGTATAGCAAGCTATCGGAAGGTCGCACGAATATTAGAAGAGCTTACCGAAGATGTCGAGACACTGTTGGCTGACGGTAGGCTCGCAAAGATTCCCGGCATCGGTAAAGGTTCGCTTGAACGAATAGAAGAATATCTCAAAACGGGAAAAATCTCCACGCATCAGGAGCTTGTGAAGAAAGTTCCGAAGGGCTTATTGAAATTGACGAAAGTTCCGGGCTTGGGACCTAAAACGATAGCGCTGCTTTGGAAAGAGATGGACATAACCGATATAGGTCAGCTGCGTAAAGCTATCAATTCGGGAATGATAGAGAAGCTGCCCGGAATGGGTGCGAAGAAGGTCGAGAAAATCAGCAAAGGAATAGACTTTGTCATCCGAAGTAGCGGACGCATTCCGTTGGGCATTGCGCTGCCAATCGCTGAGGAGCTGATAACGCAGATAAAAAAAATCGCAGGTGTGAAAAAGGCGGAAATAGCAGGCTCGCTCAGAAGAAGGGCAGAGACGATCGGTGATATTGATATTCTCACGGAAGCAAGCGACGGGCAGAAGGTGTTGGAAAAGTTTACGAAATTCCGTCAGGTACGCGAAGTGTTAGCTTCCGGCAGCACCAAGGCTTCCGTACGAATACAGGATAATATTCAAGTGGATGTGCGGGTGATACCAGCGGAAAGTTTCGGAGCAGCTTGGCAGTATTTTACGGGCAGTAAAGCCCATAATGTACGTTTGCGCAAAATAGCTATAGAGAAAAAGCTAAAACTTAACGAATACGGGTTGTTCGAAAACGAAAAACAGATAGCGGGTGCAAACGAAGAAGAAATCTATCATAAACTTTCGCTGCCTTACATTCCGCCCGAGTTGAGGGAAGATCGTGGTGAGATAGAAAATGCTGACAAGCTACCGACGCTCATTGATCGCAAAGACATCAAAGGCGATCTTCATATGCACACAACAGCCAGCGACGGACACAATTCGCCCGAAGAAATGATACGAGCATGTATCGAGCGTGGCTATGAATATATGTGTATTACCGACCACTCCAAAAGTTCCGCTATTGCTGGCGGACTCGATGAGACCCGACTTCGTAAGCACATCGCTGCGGTGCGAAAACTGGCGGAAAAGTATAAAAATGAGATAGCTGTTCTCATCGGTTCGGAAGTGGATATTTTAGCGGACGGGCAATTGGATTACGATGACGGGTTGCTTGCGGAGCTCGATTTTGTCATCGCATCGGTGCATTCAGCGTTATCTCAGCCGGCGGACAAAATCACCAAGCGAGTGTTGAAGGTGATGGAAAATCCGTACGTTAGATTGATAGGTCATCCTACGGGCAGATTGCTTGCGCAGCGGGAAGCGTCTGCGATTGATGTAGCGAAGATAATCAAGCAGGCGAAAGATACGGATACGTGGTTGGAGCTTAACTCGTCGTGGCAACGGCTTGACTTGAAAGATGTTCATCTTCGGCTGGCAAAGCAGGAAGGCGTGAAAATTTGCATTTGTACCGATGCACACAGTATCGATCAGCTCGATTACATACAGTATGGAATATATACCGCCCGTCGAGGCTGGCTTGAAAAAGAGGATGTGATAAATACACTAAGTAGAAAAAAATTTATGGAACTTGTCAAACAGCGCAAGAGGTAAATCGAGGAGTATTTTATGGGATTATCGGTAACATACAAGATATTGAGAGAGCATTTGATTGAAGGTGAGCTGAAAGCGGGAAATGAGATCGGGATCAAAATCGATCAGACGCTTACGCAGGATGCAACGGGAACGACGTGCTATTTGCTGTTCGAGTCGATGGGTATCGATAGGATAAAAGCGAAGTTAGCGGTTAGTTATGTTGATCACAATATGGCTCAATTCGGGCCCGAAAATCACAACGACCATCTGTATCTTCAATCTATATCGCGGAAAGTAGGCGCTTGGCACTCTCGGCCGGGTAACGGAATATGTCATCAGGTAAATTTGGAGCGATTTTCGCGGCCTGGCTGGACTTTGATAGGTAGCGATTCGCACACGCCTACCGCCGGCGGAATAGGGATGCTGGCGATAGGAGCGGGCGGGCTTGACGTTGCGGTAGCGATGGCGGGCGGAGCGTTCTATCTCACCTGTCCGAGAGTCATAGGCGTACATCTCAAGGGTAAACTCAAACCGTGGGTATCAAGCAAAGACATTATTCTCAAACTGCTCTCAATATTAACAACCAAAGGCAATGTCGGATGCGTTGTGGAATATTTTGGTGAAGGAGTAAAGAGTCTGACAATTCCTCAGCGGGCAACCTGTACGAATATGGGAGCGGAGCTTGGGGTTACAACAAGCATCTTTCCGAGCGATGAGGTTACCAAAAGCTTTTTGGCTGCTCAATCGCGTGAGGAACAATGGATAGAGCTTTGTGCTGATAGTGATGCGGAATATGATAGGGTAATAGAAATTGACCTCAATGAACTCGAACCGTTGGCAGCTGCTCCGAGCTCGCCTGACAATATTGTCCCAATCAAAGAGCTTGCCGGGCAAAAGGTCGGACAGGTGATAATAGGCTCGTGCACCAACTCGAGCTATCGTGATTTGATGATATGTGCAAAGGCACTTGAAGGCAGAACGATTCATCCCGATGTGGAATTCGCAGTAGCGCCGGGCTCGAGGCAGGTAATGGAAATGATAGACCGTGCAGGTGGTTTGCAGACTTTCATTCAAGCGGGCGCAAGAATACTCGAGTCTGCGTGTGGACCTTGTATCGGAATGGGGCTCTCGCCAGCTGACGGTGTGATCTCGCTTAGAAGTTTCAATCGAAACTTCCCCGGTCGAAGCGGCACCAAAGGCGATAAAGTCTATCTCGTCTCGCCGGAAGTCTGCATATCATCTGCTATTACGGGCGAGATTGTCAACCCCGCAGATATTGGTATCGAATATCCGCAGATAGAAGAACCGTCGCAATTCGTGATAAACGATAATATGCTTCAACTGCCTATGACTGAGACAGAAGCTAAAAGCGCAACGATAATTCGCGCGCCGTCGATAGTTCCGCCACCTTTAAGCGAAAAGCCCCCTGCAAAACTCGATGGCACTGTATTGATAAAATTGGGCGACAAAATCAGTACGGATATAATTATGCCAGCTGGTAGCTTTCTGAAATATCGTTCGAATGTACCCGAATATGCAAAATATGTTTTTAACAGCCTTAATGAGCCTGGCGAGCCTTCGTTTGCCCAGCGGGCGTTGGCGATAAAAGAGCAAAATCGTGCGGGGATAATAGTAGCGGGCGAAAGCTACGGACAGGGTTCATCGCGTGAGCATGCAGCTTTGTGTCCGATGTATCTCGGAGTAAAGGCTGTCATCGCAAAAAGTATCGAACGTATTCATTTAGCTAATTTGATAAACTTTGCCATTGTTCCGTTAATCTTCGCCAATCCCGAAGATTATGACAATATCGACAGAGACGATCAGCTACGGGCTGAGCTGCTGAAAGCTATCGAAAATGCGGATGAGACCATCGAAATAGAAAATATTACGAAAAACAGCACATTCGTGTGTAAAATTATATTGAGTCAACGTCAGCGGAAGATTCTGTTTGCGGGTGGATTGTTGCCGATGGTGAAAAATGGATGATCGTAAAATCGGACAGGTAGCGGATTTGTTACAACGTGCGGTGAGTGTGGTCGCATTCACCGGTGCGGGTATCTCAGCAGAAAGTGGCGTACCTACTTTCAGAGACAATAACGGACTGTGGGAAGGATACGACCCGATGAAGGTAGCAACGCCCGAGGGGTTCAAAGAAGACCCTCGAACGGTTTGGCGATTTTATCATAAGCGCCGTCAACAGGCACAGCAAGTCAAGCCTAACCCCGCTCATCTTGCGCTCGCTGAATTGGAGAGCATTCGTAACAATTTTTTGATAATCACTCAGAACATTGATGGTTTGCATCAACAGGCAGGTTCGAAAAATGTCATCGAGCTTCACGGCTCATTGTTCAAGGCACGCTGTACTAAGTGCAGCTGCCAGCTCGACCTGAACAGTTGCTCGCAAGAAATACTTTCGGACGAACCGAGTTGTCCGAAATGCAACTCTCTACTTCGGCCGGCGGTGGTTTGGTTCTATGAGCCGTTACCCGAAGAAGAATTTTCAGCTGCTATGGAATCTGCGGATAATTGCGATCTTATGTTTTCCATAGGCACCTCTGCGGAGGTACATCCAGCTGCTTCTTTTGTTTGGCAGGCGAAAGCAAACGGAGCTGTCATTGTCGAAATCAATCCCAAGCCGACAGCCGCCAGCCAGATCGCTGACATATCTTTTCGGATAGCAGCGGGAGAAATCCTTCCCAAGATCGTAGAACAATACAAATCGATCGGACAATAGAGCGTAAATATTTTCATATGCTTAAAGTGTACTGCGAGAGATCAAGGCATAGGTGTGCCGAAAAGCTGACCCCAATAAGCGACACCATTCGAATCATACTCAAGTGCTACTCCGAGTTCGGTAAAATCGGGATCGAGTATATTTGCGCGATGATGCGGACTGTTCATCCACGCATCAACTACTTCTTTAGGTGTTCGTTGGCCTTTTGCGATATTTTCGCCAACCTTAAGCCAGCGATAGCCGGCAGCTGTCGCTCTGTCGCCCGGCGTCTCGCCTGTCGGTGAAGTATGATCAAAATAGTTATTAGCTATCATATCCTTACAATGATAATCCATCGCTTGGGCAAGTTTGTCATTCCACGTTACAGGATTTAAACCATACTTCGTTCGCTCGACGTTAGTAAGGTTGAACACCTGAGTTTCGTAATCCGTAGATGTTGATGATACGGTACCCCCAAGCAGACTTGACGAACCACAGCCGGAAATAATAGCAGACAATAATGCACAGGAAATTAACAGGAATACTTTACGTTTTCTCATCTTGAGTTACTCATTTGGCCTGAAGAATAATATCATTATCCACAAAGCGGAAGCAAAAATCAAGGTAGAAACACCAATAACCCCGAGAATATTTTTCGTCGAACGCGGAATCCAATAAAACAGTCTATCGATGGAGATCAATGCGGTAAGAATAAACTTCACAAATCTCGGCATCTGTATATCCGATAGATTTACTTGCTCGGCTTGTTCTTTAGCTTGCGCCTCTTGTTTTGCGGAATGCCCCAAGCTGAGAATGCGATTTATTTCATCGTCAGCTGTCGTCGCAGCTTGTTTTTCCAAATCCTCTGTTTGTTCTGTTGTTTGTGTTTGTTCGGAATTATCATCAGTGGCTTCCGTACTCGCAGGTGCCTGCGGTTCCGACGGCTCAGCAGGTGTATCATCGACAGTGTTTTCAACTGGTGTATCATCATCGGCGTTTATCGAATGCTCAACATCATCCGCAATATTTTCGACTTCTGCCAATAGAGAATCAATATCTTCCGGCAGAGCGTCTTTTGTCTGTTCAGCTTGCGTTTGCGAAATCTCTTGCTCCACATTGTTTTCGACATCAGCTGGTTCCGAGGCTTCAGGGTTCGTAGCTTCGACTTGTTCCTCTTGTTTCTGCGGATTATCGTCGGTGTCTATCAGTCCTTCAACCTCGTCCGCTATCTGCTCGACCTCGCTTAGCAGAGCGTCAACGTCGTCGGTTAATATTTCTTCGGGATTTGAATTTTCCGTCTCGTTTTCGGACATCTGTTTACTCTGTATAATTTGTATAGCAAACCTTATAATCTTATCGGGTATATCGAAAATAAACTTAAAATGTAAAGGGCGAAGAAAATGATTAGACGGCTTTATACGCCTGACTTATCGGAAGGAAAGATGACAATCAAAGGTTCCGAAGCTCATCACGCAATAAATGTCCTGCGGGTAAAGCTCGGCGATGACATTGAGCTGTTCGACGGTAAGGGCGGATATGCGCAAGGGGAAATCATCGGGATAGATAAATCCGAAATTGAAATTATCGTAAACAAAATCGAAATATCCGAGCGAGCAAAATCAACTATCACGCTAGCCTTTGCAGTGCCTAAATATTCCAAACAGGAGACACTGATTTTGATGTGCAGCGAGCTTGGAATATTGAGATTTGTGCCCGTTGTTTTCTCGAGAAGTTCCGTTCGCGAAAACATTCGTACCGAAAAGTGGTTCCGATGGTCGATACAAGCGTGCAAACAATCGAGGCGAAATTATCTGCCCGAAATAGCTAATCCTGTGAAGTTCGAAAAGTTCATTGCAGAGGTCAACGAATATGATTGTATTGTTTATGGCGAACACCGAATAGGCGATAAGCCTCCGATGGATTTTTCGCGTAAAAAAAATGTGTTAATCATTGTCGGTCCTGAAGGTGGTTTTACCGAACAGGAATTGCAAACAATACAATCGAGAGATAATGCATATCCGATGCGAATTGGGCATTACATTTTACGAATAGAGACAGCGGCAATTGCGTTAAGTTCCGTGGTTAGCTATCTAATCGGTAGCGATAGCTGACGCGATAGCGTATGTCTCCGTATGTGAAATTGATAGTAGGATTTTCTTTATGCCGAGCTGATTTGCAATCTCAGCAGTTCTGCCCGTGAGTTTAACCTCAGGCTTACCCGCCGAGTCGTTGACAATTTCCATATCTCGCCAACTGATTTTATCACGCCAACCCGTACCTATCACTTTCAGAATAGCTTCCTTAGCAGCGAACCGACCTGCGAGATGTTCCCATTTTCGTTTGCGATTAAGACAATATTTAAGTTCAGCTTCTGTGAATATCCGTTCTAAAAACCGCTGACCATGCCTGTCGATGAGCGATTTTATACGCTCACATTCCACTATGTCTATTCCGTTACCGATTACGGAACTCATCTTTCTTCCTGTCTGTTATAGACGAACCGAGATACAGCAGTGCCAAAGGAAAAACAATCATCCACAGGCACGGCAGATTATTGAAAAGCCAGCTTGTACTTCCGCTGTCGGAGCGGTCTTCATTTGGCACGCCTTCGGTCTGCGAAAGTTTATAACTTTCTTTTAACTTACCGTCAGCGACTTTATACACCGAGACGGTAACATCATTGTCATCCGCATCAACTATTAAGTAATGAAAAGATAAAGGCCTGTCTCTTATACACATC
>WFQY01000153.1 GCA_015486815.1 Phycisphaerae bacterium
GGGTAATAGCGAGTGAATATCGACAGGACGAAGTATATTGTTCTTTTTTTTCTCGTGCTGATATGTGCGGTGATAATCTGGTCGAGGCAGATAGCTTTGGGTGGATTTAGCTGGTCGGACGCACCGCTACACGCGATGGATGGGGTATTCATATATGATTTCGTACACGCTCTGCCTATCAGCAACGCTAAACAATGGGCGTATCAATATTATGCGCGATATCCTTCGCTTGGGCTTATCGTTTTCTATCCGCCGTTTTTCGCTATTGTAGAAGCTTGCGTTTATGCTCTTTTGGGAATATCGGTATTCGCTGCAAGATTTACCGTAATTGTGTTTGCGGTGATTGCGTTCTGGTCGATTTATTTGATAGCGAAAATGCTTTTCGACAAAACGTCCGCATTGCTCGCAGCTGGCATCTGGGCAACTCTGCCTGCTACTGTCGTCTGGTCGCGAATGGTTATGCTCGAGATTCCGACAACCGCGATAATATTAGCTGGCAGCTTTTGTTATCTTAAATATCGTGAGAGTGAACATATTCGCTGGCTTGCGATGACGGCTATTTTCGTTGTCATCGCTTTTATGACCAAGCAATGGGCGATATTCATCGCTGGCGTATTTCTGATTGATTTGCTGATGCAAAACGGATGGAAAAAGACATTTTCGCAAAGAAATATAATAGCTGCCTGTTTGGCAGCGGGCGTTATTGTTGGCTATATGATTTTCAGTTCGCGATATGCAGCTCTCAGTAAGTTACTCGTGCGAGGTAACCATTGGCGGCATCTGTTTCAAATAGAGAGCTGGCTTTTCTATATAAAATCGCTGCCTGAAATTTTCGGTATTCCCGCATTGTGTCTCGCTGTTGCTGGCTTGCTAATCGCTATTGTCTATAAACAGATTCGTGCGATACGAATAGCAATTTTATGGGCTGGGATTTTTTATCTGTTCGCAACGGTTATCGCTTATAAAGAAGTAAGATATTTTTACTTCATTACGCCTGCGGGGGTTTTGATAGCTGTCGGCGGACTTTCTGCGACTCTGAAACAGACCAATCTCGGCTATACGGGACGAATACTGCTCGGTGTGCTTTTAGGCTTACAGACGGTAAATGCGTTACGCATTTCTCCCGAGCGGTTAAACGATTATTCGCAGGCTGCCAATCTTATCGTCAAACGCAATGATGCTAATTTGGTGCTCGTCGATGCTACGCGCGAAGGGCAGTTTATTTTCGATATGAGACGTTTGCAGGGCTCGGACGGTAGGATATTCATATTGCGAGGCAGTAAACTTTTGTATTCACGTGCAGCTCGAAGACGCTGGCGATATCAGGAACATATAAAAACGCAAGCGGACATTCTTCAGCTAATAAGGCGATACGCTATTCGTTATATTGTTGTTGAGAGCACAGCTCCTGACGTTCCCGATTGGCAGGACTATTTTCCGCCACCGTCTCAAAAGCTTCGCAGGCTATTGCGGAAGAAAAAGCTATTCCGGAAATTAGCGGAGTTTCCGGTAAGCCCGAGACGTGAGGATAAAATCTGGGGTAATGTGAAATTGCAGGTCTATCGGTATCGTGGCAGGCTTAAGCGTAAATCCGAAACTATCAAAATTCCTATTCCGTCGATGGGAAGGGATATTTATATAAAACTCCGCTGACAGGGGGGAATTAGTCTGTAGCTATTAGTCTTTAGCTGTTAGTCTTTAGCTGTTAGCTTAAAGCTGGTGATTTCCGACATCGGCTACTGCGGGTTTTGCGAGGATTGTTCATAACATTTTTTCTTTGAAATCATCGTTTGGGTATAATACCATAGCAACTTAATGTGTTGTATAATATATGTTATACGAAAAGGAAAAAGGCTTCATCTTATTGATAGGATGAGACAAAATTGCCAACGTTAAGACAGGAAACATAGGAATGGCAAACAAATCTCATTTCAACAAGGGACACCTTGCAATAAATAGTCAACGAAAGAACGGAATTAGTCACAGTTCTTATGTTGATATATCTGATCAAGATATTAAGGAAACCATTCACGCCGTATTTATCGAGGATGCTGTTAAGGCATTAAAGAGTATACCTGATAACACTATACAGTTGGTTTTAATTGATCCACCTTACAATCTGGACTTGGATTATTGGGATAATTTTGAAAATTATCTGGAATGGGCAAAATTGTGGTTGGACGAAATATATAGAATTCTAAGCCCATCGGGGAACTGTGTAATATTCGGTGGCTTCCAGTACCAAGATTTAAAAAAGGGTGATTTGTTAGAAATATTACATTACACGAGACATTCAACTAAACTACGATTTGTAAATCTAATAATATGGTATTACAAAAATGGGATAAGTGCCCATAGGTTCTTTGCAAATCGGCATGAAGAAGCAGTGTGGTTATCAAAAACAAAAAAATATTATTTCGACTTGGATTCGGTAAGAATCCCCTATGATAAAGATACTAAAAAATTATACAAGAAAGATAAAAGACTAAATCCAGAAACTGTTGATAAGGGGAAAAACCCAACGAATGTATGGGAAATAAGCCGTCTTAACGGAAACTCAAAAGAAAGAGTAGGTCATCCTACCCAAAAGCCAGTTGAAATTATACGCAGATTTGTGCGAGGACTATCTTATCCGGGTTCTATAGTTCTAGATTTTTTCGCGGGGTCAGGCACAACTGGTAGAGTCTGTATTGAAGAGGGAAGGAACTCAATTTTGGTAGATAACGATCCTTTATTGAAGGAATATCTAAAATTACACCTAAAACAAATTGATGGGAAATTCTTTATAAAACCCTATTCAATAATTCAGGGTGAGGACATGAAAACAGTGATTGAGCAAATGTCGGACATGCTGTCTGATAAGAAAGGAAATAGCGTAAAGTTAGAAAAAGTAGTTGCATTGTAAGGATATGATATGAAGAAGAATCAAACTGATAGACTGACAATACAGCATATCAAAAGCAAAGGGGTGGAGGGGATTTTTGGTGACGAAGCAAAAAACCATGATGCCTCTGTAAATAAGGTATCCAAAGTAGTTTTTAAAATCCTAGAAAACTCATATAAAACCCTATCATTCCGTTATAGAGAAAAGATAGGAAAGAAAGAGATAAACGAAAAACTAAACGCAATCGACCAAAGATTGGGGATAACGCTTTTTGTGAAAAATTCGTCAATTAAGCCAGATGGTGGAATTATAGAAGTTAAAGATCGAGACAATAATTGGAGAATTATACTTGTTTCAGAAGCAAAGCATCAGGGGAAAGATATTGAAAATATACAAAAAGGTATTCTGGTTGGCAAAAATAAGAATCAGGATTTAATGGTCGCAGGTAATGCCATTGAGCGTTCACACAAGAACATAAATGAAATAAGAAATATTATGGTTGGCGAAAAACATTTTCCGTATGTCTTATTCTTACAAGGTTCAAATTTTTTAACTAAACCTCTTACCGTAACGCGTCCTGATGGTCTCGTAATCGAGCTACGTCATGATGTCGGCTCTTTAAATAGGATAGATCGTTTAACTGCGGCAAACTATAGTATGCCAATAAACAAAAACAGCTGTGAGAATATATTTATCACGACATCAAGCGGAGAAAAAGTTATGTTGCAGGCTGTTTCAATATTCACAAAGGCAACATCTTGGACAGCCGAAGAAATGATTCCAATCATGATTGATGTAGCAGAGACTTCTTTAAGAGTATTAGGCTTGAATGATGAGCCATAGCATAAACAAATAAATTGAGTAACGGGTGTATAACAAAACGCGGCACCTGAGCGCTATTCCGCTGGGATCCATAGCGACAGGTGAGTTTAGTCGTTATGCTTAATAATATGGAGTCTCGATGAAAAACGAAATCGAAGCCAAAATAGAATATCAAGAGGTGATTGGAGAAGCCAATTCTGGTGGTTACCATCCGGTTAGGTTTACAAGAATCAAATATAAAGCCTGCCCAACGGCACATATCGATATCCGCCAGTTCCAACGAGGTTATATAGAAAGCGAGGAAGCCTTTTATCCGACCAAGAAGGGATTCAGAGTTCCAGAGAGCGAATTCAAAAGGGTTGTCAAAAAATATACTTTGATGCCGGAGACATATATTCATCCTCTGATTGTTAAGAAATGTTTTTCTCTTCTTAATGCTAGCCAATTCGAGAGTGCTGTATTGCAAGCCTTCAAAACAATAGAAACGAGGATTCGAGAAAAAATCAATGCTACCCCAGAGGAGTATGGAATAAGACTAATTCGAAAGGCATTTCATCCTGAAAATGGTCCTTTAACAGATCTGAAATTGCCTAAAGCGGAACGTGAAGCATTTTGCAATTATATTGCCGGTGCTTTTGGATTTTACAGGAATCCATGTTCACATAGAGACGTAGAACTCGATTTTTCGTCAGCATTTGACAGAATAGTAGTTGCGAGTGATTTACTGAAAGCCATCGAAAATGCTAAACCTAATGAACGATAAGACGCATAACACATCACTGCGCTGGATTTTTACTCCGCTGCGCTCCGTAAAAACCAGTGAGTTCAACCATTAGGCGACGGTATGTCTTATCAGAACGGAGAAGTAACCTGTCGGGACTCGCAATGGTGCAGGAAATTGCATTTTGCGCATTCCTAATATTTGTTTACATAATCGACGGCTGCTTGCGCAAAAAAGATCGTACCGAGGTCGCGGATGTGATACGGATTGCGGTCAGTACCGTCGGGATAAAGCACCTTTTCGATAATTACGCCTTGCATATTCGGGTCGGTCGCTTCTCTGATCTGCATACGCAGACAATAGTCAATCGCACGTTCAGCTCCGTCGAGCCATTTTCCGTCTTTGGTTTGGTTATGCAATTCCATAAAAAAAATAGCTGAACATGCTGAGCCTGAGGTCGAATGGCCGAAACATTGCGTATTAAAGCAGAGCGAATCATCGCTTATCAAAAATAGCCCGCGAATCCAGCCGCCGTCGGTACGCAGTGCCTTTAGCGTAAATTCGCCGGAATCAAGGGCAGTCTGCCAAAATTCTTTCCGTGCGGTTTTACGATATGTGTCAAGCAGGGGTTTGCCCCACCAGTAAGTATGTCGCGGGTGAAATAGCATCCTATCGCCATCGCATGGTCCATAGTCCACCCAGTTGCCTTTCGGCCTTTGGTCTTGAACAAGTGTTTCGGATACTTTTGTGTGGATCTCGAGATACTTCTTATCGCCTGTCTTATCGTAAAGTTTAACGAAAATAGCATCGTCGATAAGCGGCCTGCCATCTTTTTCGTCCTTTGTCCTAAATGCGTTAGGGATATACTTGCGAGTCTGCGGGTCATATAAATCGCGAAACAGGCCTAACTGCGGATTGTATGCTCTGTTTGCTACGAATTCGCCAGCTGATATTATTCTTTTCCACAATTGCTCATCGCCTTCAAGCTCTGCGAGATGTATAAGTCCGTCGAGACATTCCAGTATAGCGGATGTATTGACCTTATCAGCGTGATCTTCGAATGCAAGTATCAAGCCGAAATCGGGATTGCTTTTGTCGTATATCTGAGCGTTGGTGATGAATGCCGCCCCTAATTTCGCTGATTGAAGGTATTTCTCTTCTCCCGTGAGTTTGTATGCCTTTACCAGTGCCTTTACCGCTTGGCCTGTGTGCCAAACGGGGCAGAAGAATCCCCATTGCTTCTTGCCACAATTATATTCGCCGCGAATAGCTCCTTTCCAGCTATCGTATTTAAAACCTTTTTCATTGTTTTCTATTGTGAGCTTATCCGTCTTTACCTGTGCGATGTCCGCAAGCCAATCGCACGCAAGCTTGATAGATTCGATTAGTTCCGCCCTATTCATAGTTTTCTCCCGCTAAAATATAACGCTTCCAATTTACAAAAAATTTGCCCGCTTTTATACCGAAAACGGGCAAATCGAAAATTACTATAATTTTTATATCTATGCGTCAATTGCCGAGATGTAAAGCAGCGGTAACTCCCGGTTCGAGTTCTTCTCTTACCATAATCTTCGGCTTTACCAGTACGAGCAATGTAAAGTTATCTCTCGTAACCGCACGATTAGAGAAAAATCTCTTGATAATAGGAATCTTATTTAATACGGGCGGGCCTGCTCCTATTTCTATTTCTCCATTCATCTTCAACCCGCCTACCAGTAGCGTTCCGCCATCGGGTACGGAAACAACACTTTCCACACGAGTAACTTTTCTTGCGGGATATGTATATGTGGAATATCCCACACTACCGGCAGATATGATAGGAACGCTTACCGTAAGGTCAGCTTCGGGCGAGCGGTATGTTATCTGCGGAACAATATACATATTCACATAGCGGAAATCACGAGTAGTCGCACGTACCGCTAAAACAGTTCCGAATCCTACATAATCGACGGTAGGTTCAGCACCGGCAGATTCCTCGCCTGTAACCACATCTATCGATTCAATATACGGCACGTCGTTCTCGACTTCAATATATCCGAGCGTGCCGTTTTGCATTACGACTCTCGGAGCTTGAACTATTGAGCTATATTTATCCATCTGTGTAGCTTCAAGCAGGAAGTTTACCTGCAAATCGTCAAGGAACGCACCCATTATCTGAAATGCGGGTCGAGCTGCCATTCCCGCGAGATTGCCCGGCAGGCTCGTATCCTGAGGAACAGCGAGCGTGTTAGACGCATTAAGCATCGGTACAGGTGTCATCTTGCTTGATTTCGGGCTTGAATTTCCGCCGACGGGAATCAATCCCCAATGACCGTATGGCTGAACGTATGTCGGCGGAACCGCACCTGCACCTGCTACAGGCGAAAGCGGAAGCGCTCCAAGCTGAGAAAATGCCCTTGGTTGTACTATTTGATTGCCCGCACCTTCCGGCACCGTATTTCCCCATGTGTTTTCCGCACCGGTAAAGTCATATCCTGCATGCGACTGATTGAAGATAATGTCCAGATCAAGGCCTATCTTTTCCAAGAAATTGCTCGATACCGTAATAAATCTCGACTCCATTGCGATCTGCACGGTCTGTGTTTCACGAAGCTTTTCAAGCAGAGCAGCTATTTCGTCGTGCACTTCGGGCGTTTGATAGATAATCAACCACCGTTTACGCCAAACATCTATTGTCCCTTCGCCACCGTTTTCATACCAGCTGTCGGGTCTGACTACAGTAGTGATGAGCGTCTTGAGCAAATCCACCAGTTCATCGAGGTTTGTCAAGGTCTCAAATTCTTTTGATTTAAGATCTTCTTGCTGAACCGCTTCTTCTTCCTGTTGCGGTTGAACTTCGGGAATACCGCTCAGGTCAGGATGGTAAGCCATCAAATCCGCTATATTATATACTCGCGTTTCAAGCCTTCCGACGCGTGGAGTAAGCGAAAGCTCTTTGAGATTGTCTTTGGTCGAGACAACGACCATACCGTCGGTATCTATGGCATAGTTTATGCCCGCTTCGCTTGGTCCCATTGTTTTTATTATCAGCTTGAGAACGGTTTTGGCGCTTATGTCCTTCAATCCTTCGAATACATCGTATTTGACTTCATCGTCCGCTGAAACTCCCTCAGCTTCCAATACATCCCATCTTACGAAAATCTTTATTCCACGCGAGCGAAGTATTTTAAATGCCTTTTTCAGTGTGCCCTTGAAAATAGATGTATCCTCAAAAAATGTCTGTTTTAACTTTCGCTCGGTAACTATCGCAGGTGTCTCGCCCGCTACCGTCTTGCCAAGCCTTTTCATTAACTCCAATCTATTTTTCGATAATTCTTGCCAGTTTTTCGGATATCTTATTTCATCGACCCAGCTAACTCTCGCTTTGTCCGCTTCGGTTAATGCTTTTCTTCTCTCCCTGTTTATGTCATCCCAAGTACGCTTTTGCTGTTCATAAGAT
>WFQY01000154.1 GCA_015486815.1 Phycisphaerae bacterium
AATTGAAAGCGCTTTGCAACGATGGTCGAGCCGCTGCGATGGAAAACTCAATCCAGATGGAAAACTCAATCCGCAAGAAATAATCTCTATCGTCAGAAACACGATGGATAAATCCGCTGGCATTATTCGCAAAAAATCAAAAGTTATCGGTGCAATGGATACGCTTACCGAGCTATACAAACAAATTCAATCCGACGGCTGGCATATAGAAACAAATTCCGATCTGCTCTATGCACACAGGGCGGAAAACCTTCTCATTACCGCTTTGGCATATTTGCACAACATCTTTAGCTATATCGATGCGGGTGGTGGATCGAGAGGCTCAGCATTAATAGAAAAAGACGCTTCGTATCTGCCCGAAAATCGCTCGTTAAGAAATATAATATTCAGAACACGCTTCGATTCGAAACAACGAAATCTTTTTAGAACCGAACAAATTCCGGTGCGTACGGTAGAATATAAATCACCCTCATTCGAAGACATTTATATAAAATACGGAGGTAAACTATGACAGATCCACGATTGACAAAACTCGCAGATGTACTGGTAAATTATTCAGTCAATGTCAAGCCTAACCAGCTCGTTCGAATATCGGGCTCGACGATAGCGGAACCTTTGATTATCGAGCTTTATAAAGCTATCATCAAAGCGGGCGCACATCCTGTCGTTTATATGAGTCCCGATGAGATAAGTGAAATAAAGTACAAATATGCAAACGATGATCAGCTAAAATATATTTCTCCGATGGCGTGGTCTATGGTGGAAAATATCGATGCTTCGATAGGAATATGGGCGGAAAGCAATACGAAGGCATTGAGCAACTGCGACCCGTCGCGACAAGCGTTAGCATCCGCTGCTCAAAAACCAATCAAAGACAAATTTTTTGAACGAGCAGCGAAAGGCGAATTGAAATGGGTCGGCACACAATTTCCCTGCCAAGCTAGCGCACAAGATGCTGAAATGTCGCTTGCGGAATATGAAGACTTCGTTTATACCGCAGGTCTATTGCATTTGGAAAATCCCGCTGATGAATGGAAAAAAATAGCTGATCGTCAACAACGGCTTGTCGATTTCCTCAATGGCAAAAAAGAGATACACATCACCACCCCAGCTGGCACCGATATAAAATTCAGCGTCGATGGTAGAAAATGGATAAACTGCTGCGGACACGAAAATTTTCCTGATGGTGAAGTTTTTACAGGTCCTGTCGAAGACGCTACCGAAGGGACAATAGTTTATAGCTTTCCTGCAGTTTATGGCGGTCGGGAAGTGGACGATGTCGTATTAAAATTCAAAGCAGGAAAAGTCATCGAAGCCCACGCAAGCAAGAATGAAGAGTTTCTGATAAAAATGCTCGAACAAGACGAAGGAGCAAAAATTCTCGGTGAGCTTGCATTCGGAACAAACTATTCGATTCAGCGATATACCAAAAACACGCTGTTCGATGAAAAAATCGGCGGAACGGTTCACTGTGCGGTCGGCTCTGCGTATCCGGAAACAGGTGGGAAAAATCAATCGGGTCTGCATTGGGATATGGTCTGCGACCTGCGCAACGGCGGAAAAGTCTTCGCAGACGGTGAGCTGATAAGTGAAAACGGGAAATTCGTCAATAGCGATTGGCCAGGCAGATAGACAATATGTATTTATATTCACGGCTTGTGCATCGTAAAGGGTATCATCGCCTGCGCTACTTTATTGCCGGTTAGGTCCTCTACGGTAACCTTAAGCTGTAATTGACCTGCTGGCAATGATGCGGGAAGTGTAATCAGCCTGGCGATATAAAAATCCCTTCTGCGATTTTGCGAAACATCTTTGATGTATTCATCGTGATGGCGCCAGCATACCGTACCACTCTTAGGATCGATAATTTCGATCGTCAGGGCAAGCTCGGTTATATAAACCTTATCTTTAGTGGAATATTTACTCACAAAATGCTCAAGCTCAGTATAAACGATTACGGGCAACCTCTTGCCGATAACAAAATAACTGTCAGGCATCAATTTATATGCACCGAAACTTTGTACCTCTCTGCACAATTTAAGATTTGAAATCTTAAGGTCAGCTATTTCGCTTAATCTCTCGCTCATTCGTTCAACTATATTAGCTGCCTGATTTATCTGCTGAGCCTGACTTATTTTTTCATCGCTGAATATCTTCACCAACCGAGCAAGATCGTTGGCGAGTTGCTGACCTTTGAGCTGGCCTGCAGCGGCGTCGTCTTTCATCGCTAACTGATATTGCCCTAAAAGTGCCTGTATAAGTCTTACTTTAACCATCGTCGCAGTATCATTAGGATTGCTCTTTATCTTTTTCTCAAGCTGGGAGACAAGTTGTTTGAGAGCTGAATTCGGATCGGATTGTAAGGCAGGCAGATCAATCT
>WFQY01000155.1 GCA_015486815.1 Phycisphaerae bacterium
ACTCGAGATGGATTTGCTGAAAAAGGCTAATATAAAAATTTATAATAAACAGTTAGCGAAAGAGTTTAATAATTGGCTTGCACAAATATTGCAAAACGAAACAGGTAAATAAAAATGACAGTAAAGAAAAATAACAACGGTTTTGACAATATTCCCGTAACACCAGCGGAGCGGATTCTTAGGCTTCCGCCCTATTTGTTTGGCCGGATCAATGCGATGAAGCATTCGATGAGGCAGGCGGGCGAAGATGTAATCGACCTTGGTATGGGCAATCCGGTGGATATGCCACCGTCGCCTGTTATAGAAAAACTCAGAGAAGCAGCTCTCGAGCCACGTAATCATCGATATTCGGCATCGATGGGCATCTATAATCTCAGACGAGAAATTGCGAGATTGTATGAAGCGAGGTGGGGTGTTTCACTTGATCCCGCAAGTGAAGTAATAGCGTGCATCGGCAGCAAGGAAGGATTCTCACATCTGTGTCTCGCAATGATGGGACCGGGAGATACAGCTGTTGTTGGCGACCCTGCGTTTCCGATTCATAATTATTCCGTAGCACTCGCAGGTGCCAATGTGATAAGCGTTCCTCTCGGCAATGACCATAAGTTTATCGCTCGTATTGCTGATGTGCTTCATCATTTATATCCGAGGCCTAAACTTGTGATATTGAATTATCCGCACAACCCTACGACCCTGACAGTCGAACAGGGATTTTTCGATGAAATAGTTCAGCTGGCTAAGACCTACAGCGTGGCAATTATTCACGATTTTGCTTATGGGTTGACCTGCTTCGACGGATACAAAGCGCCGAGTTTTCTCGCATCAGATGGTGCGAAGGATGTCGGCGTGGAATTTTTCACATTGAGCAAGGGATTTAATATGGCTGGCTGGCGAATAGGGTTTTGCGTCGGCAATCCGGGAATGATAAAAGCATTAGCGACTATCAAGGGTTATTACGATTATGGAATATTTCAGCCTATACAAATCGCTTCGATAATAGCGATGCGCGATTGTCAGGATGCAATAGATGCGCAAGCTAAAATATATACCGCTCGTCGTGATGTGCTATGCAATAGTTTACGAAGGATTGGTTGGGAAGTTGATGTTCCGAAGGCTACGATGTTTGTCTGGGCGAAGATTCCCGACGAGCATCTGCAGGGTCAAGGTACAATCGAATTTTCACTTCGACTGCTTGAGGGGGCTAAGGTCGCACTTTCGCCGGGACGAGCATTCGGTGAGATGGGCGAAAAGTATGTTCGAATAGCAATGGTGGAAAATGAACTCAGATTAAAGCAAGCTATTAGGCAAATTGAAATCTTTCTCGGCAAAAAGCCCGAAAAGCGTATCCGTCCTTCACGTAAAACATAAATCCCAAAGAGTTACGGTAGTATTCTAAACTTTCATAAAATACAGGAGAAGCGATATGTCGGATACTATGAAAATCGAACAACTGTCAGCTGACAATTTTGACGAATTAATGCAAGCGTTGCTGACTGCTTTTAGGGCGGCTAATCCTTCGCATCAAGAATTTGATTTATTATATCCCGATTTATATCAGCCAACGGATGAGAAAATGTCGAATCATTATGTTATCAGGCTAGGCGGAAAAATTGCGAGTTGCGTGGGATTATACCCTGTAAAGCTTAACCTCTGTGATAGGATTGTCGAACTTGGCGGAATAGGAGCGGTCGCGACAATACCGGAATATCGCGGGAAAGGCTTGATGCAGACGATTTTGGATTATGTAATGAAGGTGCAGATAGAAGAAAGGCAATATCCGATAAGTCTGCTTGGTGGCGATAGGCGTAGATATCAGCCTTGGGGATTTGAGCAAGCTCATACGAAGTATTCATTCATCCTAACCAAACGGGCACCCGGATTGAAAAAATATCTGGGCAGGCTTACAGGCAAAATTAAACAAGGTAAAGTTGATGAGCTTGATTGGTCTGAACTTTGGCAGCAGGCGCAGAGTAATCCGGATATGTGTGCGTGTGGCGAAGAAGATTTGAAGTTGAAATATAAACGATTAGGCAGATATGTCGTTATGGTCGAGGGAGATAAAGGTGCTCATATTGTCGCACAAGACATAGAAGACGGTGTAGTGATACAATCTTATGCAGGAGATGTTGAGACGCTCGGCGCATTAATAGCGGAAAAGCTTAATAGTGATCAGTGGCAGCGTGTAGATGCACGTTTGCCTATGTATCCGAATAAATATTGCGGAATGTTTAAGGAGCTTATGGTTGATTACGGATTCGGATATACGGGCAAGATAGCAGTGCTCAACGTTGCGAAGGCATTTGAGATATTTTTACCTCATTTCAATCAACGAGTAAGCTCGCTTGGTTTGCGGGGTAAAGTGTTGTTGAAGATAACGCCGGGAATTGCACGTGTGATACCTGCTCAGGCGGTAATCATCGAAGCTGACGGTAATGAGCTTAATGTGTCAGCTGATAGCGATAAATCCGGTGCTGTCGAAGTTGAACTAAACTGTCATCAACTTGTTGAGCTTATGTTTTCACCTTTATGTATCGGATGGTCTTATAGGCTTGCGCCTAAAGCTCGTTGGCTCGCAGCTCTTATGCCTGTACCATATTATATTCCCCCGCTTTATCATATATGAATATGGAAACTTCCAACGATAAAAATTTGACAATACGAAAACGGATAGATGTTTCCGGTCAGGTGCAGGGGGTCGGATTCAGACCTTTTGTTTATAATCTCGCTCGGCGTCTCGGACTCGCAGGCGTGGTTGCGAATAATACGTCCGGCGCGGTAATAGAAGTAGAAGGAAGTGAAGATAAGATAAAAGAATTTTATGAAACCCTAATCAGCAGCCCGCCACCCTTAGCGAAAATCACCGACATTACGATATCCGAAATTGCCACTAAACACGAATCCGATTTCAGAATCGTAACTTCGCATATCGATGGCAGCGCCGAAGCTGACGTTACTATAGATACTGCTGTCTGCGCCGATTGTCTGCGTGAGATGTTCGATCCGAATGATAGGCGATATCGCTATCCGTTTATTAATTGCACCAACTGCGGGCCAAGATATACCATCGTACGCAACATCCCCTACGATAGGCCTAATACGACAATGTCGAAATTTCGAATGTGCGATAAATGTCGTTCGGAATATGAAAATCCCGAAGACAGGAGATTTCACGCTCAACCGATAGCGTGCCCCGATTGCGGGCCAAAATTATTTTTGCAGGATAAGAATGGTAAAATAATAGAGGCTGACCCTATTAAAACGTCTGTCGAATATTTGCAAGACGGAAAGATCGTAGCTATCAAAGGCATTGGCGGATTTCATCTCGCGGTCGATGCGTGCAATCGTCAAGCGGTTCAGCGGCTTCGGAAACTAAAAAAACGAGAACAGAAACCGTTCGCAATTATGTTAGCGAGCATCGAAGCGGTAGAAAAAATTTGTTTCACTGATGAGTATAGCAAAGAGCTGCTCGAAGATATTGCCCGCCCGATTGTGCTGCTCAGACAAAAACCCAACAATAATATCGCACCTGAAGTTGCACCGTCTCTGAATCATTTGGGTATTATGCTGCCCTATGCTCCTCAGCATTATCTGTTATTCGCTGAGGGATTAGGTCCGACAGTTATGACCAGTGCTAATTTCTCGGAAGAACCCATTGTCGCGGATAACAATGAAGCTCTCGAAAAACTCAACGGTATTGTCGATCTGTTTTTAATGCACGATAGACCCATATACAGACGGATAGATGATTCCGTTGTCCAGTCTCGCGATAATGGTCAATTGATTATGCTGCGAAGATCGAGGGGTTTTGTGCCCCAGCCGTTAGATCTCGGATATGAAAGTCCGAAATCGATATTAGCGGTCGGTGCGGAGCTTAAGAATACGATTGCTATTGCCAAAGGCAAGCGTGTAATCGTCAGCGAGCATATAGGCGATTTGAAGGAACCTGCCTCATTTGAACATTTCAGAGAAGTGATCGGGCATTTGTGTCGGCTTTACGAAGTTCGGCCTGAAATCATCGTAGCTGATATGCACGATGATTATCTTTCGAGCCAATATGCATTGGAGAAACTCGACCTCGAGCTTATCAGGGTTCAGCATCACCATGCGCATATTGTTTCATGTATGCTTGAGCACAATCTCGATGAGAAAGTGATTGGCATCAGTGCCGATGGCGTTGGTATTGGTATCGACAAAACTGTTTGGGGTTGCGAATTGATGATAGCTGATCGTAAAGATTTTCAGCGGGCTGGTCATCTGCAATATTTTTGGCTACCTGGCGGGGATGCAGCTTCGAAACAGACATTTCGGCCGGCACTTGCGCTATTATATTTAGCGTTTGATGAAGATGCGAACAAACTGCCGATTGCAGAAAAAATTTGTGGCGATTCTCAGACTCGAAAGATGATTTTTGAGATGATAATGAGAAAAATCAATACGCCGATGACCAGTAGTTTGGGTAGGCTTTTCGATGCTGTTGCATCATTAACGGGTGTCGCTTCGCAGAATTATTATGAAGGCCAAGCTCCTATGATACTTGAAGCGCTCACTGAGGGCAAGACGGAGCAGACGTATCCTTTCGAGCTTCTTCGAAAAAATGGAAAAATTGTTATTGATATAAGAGCAATGATAAGAGAAATAGTAGCTGACGTCGAATCAGCGGTCGATGTCGGAATTATTGCAGACAAATTTCATAACACGGTAGCGGAGTTTTTAGCATCGTCAGCAATAGAATTGGCACAAGCGAGTGGTATTCATAAGATTGTCCTTTCGGGTGGCTGTTTTGCTAACTGTAGGCTGTCTCAGCTTGTCGAGCAAAAAATCACACAAACAAATCTTCGATGCTATCAGCATCGCATTTTACCATGTGGCGACGGTGGAATATCAGCTGGCCAAATAGCAGTAGCAGCAGCTCGATTGGTTTGAGTTATTTACATTTTTGCGTTGCCCTATTTATCATCGTCCTGTTTGTCGTCGTCCTATTTGTCCTGTTGGTCGAGGATGAAGAAGGTAAGGGCGAACATTTGCAACAGTGTAGCACCGAGTATCTTGAAAGTCGTAGCAGCTTGTATCGAAACTTCACCCAGATCAGCTACGCCTACAAGCGTCCAAAAAAGCATTCCGATAACGAGAATCTGAGCGATGGCTCCGATAAGACGTGCGAAAGAAAAATCACGCTGACGGTTTATCCGATTAAGCTGCTTTAGCTGTTGTAGAATTTCTTCGAGCGTATGTAAAATACGTGCCTGCTGGTCGTTCGTATTTTCAGACGTTGACGAATCCGATTCGGGAGAATCGGAAGGTGTTGACAACTTTGGCTGATATTGCGGATTAATTCTGAATTGCGACTGAGTTTGTTGATCTGACATAATTTTACCCTCATTATGAGAAAATTTATCCGTTCTTTCGGAAACCCTCACAATTGATAATTATTTTAGCAGCTTCCATAAGATTTGCAGCAAAAAAATCAGGTTTGATGTCAGAATTTTCACCATCCTGTTTAGTGATTTTTATCGTCCTGACGCCCGCTGATTGACCCGCCCGAATATCATCGTCTTTATCGCCTATCATAAAGGAATGAGGCAGATAAATATTGTGCCGCTTAGCTGCCTTGATTATCATTCCCGGCGCCGGTTTTCTATCGGGCGAATCGAGACGATATTTTTCGACAACAGCATCGTTGTAAAAAGGACAATACAAACAATCGGTAAGGATAATATCATTTTCCACCAGCAGGTCGATAAATCGTTGATGTACCGCTTGAAATTGCTCTTCTGTGATTAAGCCACGAGCAAGTCCCGATTGATTGCTGACGACGATCAATGCAAAACCTGCATCCGAAAGCAACTTCAAGCCTGCGATTGCACCATCGAGAAATTTTACATCTGCCGGATCATTTATATAGCTAACGTCTTCGATAATCGTTCCGTCGCGGTCAAGAAAAACCCCAGCGATGCGCTTTGCTATTTCGGACATAGCTGAGCTTCCACCAATTCGCAAACAATATGATAAGCGAGCATGTGAGCTTCTTGGATACGATTGGTACGAGTATGAGGCGAGCAGAAACACAAATCGGAAATTTCCTTTAGTTCACCGCCCTGCTGGCCTGTAAAGCCGATTATCACAGCTCCGAGGCGTTTTGCAGTATCAGCAGCTTTGACTACGTTAGCACTATTGCCACTCGTCGATATACCCCAGAAAATATCGCCCTTGTTAATCAATGCACGTACCTGACGATCGAAAATATCATCGTAAGAATAATCATTGCCGACGCAGGTAAGCACCGACGTATCGGTCGCCAACGCAATCGCAGGCAGCGGTCGGCGGTCGTACAAAAATCGCCCGATGAACTCGCCCGCTATATGCTGAGCGTCAGCAGCTGAGCCACCATTGCCAGCTATAAGAACTTTACCACCGCTGTTTATCGACTTGACTATTTTAGCGGATATATCAGCAAGGACATCAGCTTGGCTGGTGAGCATATCTTCTATCACCTGCAAATGCTCTTTGATATTATTTTCTATTCGCTGATCCATCTTTCTCTGCCCTTTCGATAATCGTATTGATAATTTTCGTAGTGCTATATTCGTGTTCTATCGGAGCAAGTGCAACTTGTCCACCATAACTCGTAACAAATTCGTGGCCAACGACACCTTCGACACTATAATCCTGACCTTTGACGAGTACATCGGGCTTTATTTCCTTTATCAAATGGATAACCGATGGCTCATCGAATATTACGACATAATCGACAGCTTGCAGGGCAGCAAGCATACGTGCACGTTCTTTTTCATTTATCAACGGTCGGTTCGGGCCTTTTATCTTTTTGACTGAACTGTCGGAATTCATCCCGACGACGAGCAAATCGCCCTGCTCGCGTGCGAATTCGAGATAGCTAACGTGGCCGGGATGAAGTAAATCGAAACAGCCATTGGTGAACACGATTTTCTTTCCAGCTGAGCGAAGAAGCTCAAGCTCGCATATCAACTGAGCCCTGTCAATCAATTTGCCCTGATGTCGGCGGTGTTGAGTAAGTAATTCAAATTTCAGCTGATTGCGTGTAATAGGAACTGCGCCCGACTGCTGAACTTCCCACCCGCCAGCAATGTTCGCTAAGACAGCGGCATCATTGACATCGAGACCTTCACCAACGCCCACAGCAAGAGACGCTAATACCACATCACCCGCTCCGGTATTGTCATAAACATCACGCGGCTGAGTCGGAATATGGGTGTATGATTTGCCATCGGATACTAATATACCGTCTCTGTCGAGTGTAATAGCTACGGATTTGACATTGAAGTTTCGGATCAATATATCAGCTGACTGTTTTGCGTCGTCTATTGTTCTGATATTTATACCGCTGGCTTTTGATGCTTCGATTCTGTTAGGCGTTATCAATGTCGCACCGGCATAGCGAGAAAAATCCGATATACTTGCAGGGTCAACCACAACGGAAATCTTCCGCTGATTAGCCTGCGATATGATCCATTGCGAAAAACCATTATCGGAAAATATTCCCTTGTTGTAATCTTCCAAAGCAATTAGCTGAACTTTATCGATAAGTTTTGAGACAATTTGTCTGAGCTTATCGATAAGTTCCGGTGAATAACATTGTGCATCTTCCGTATCGACTCTCAAAAGCTGTTGGCGGATACGATGCTGAGCCATTCCTATCATCCGCTGTTTTACTGTTGTGGTGATATGCTCATTGATAATCAAACCGGTAATATCAGCGTCTGCATCTTTGAGTAGTCGACTGATAGCTGTTCCCGCTTTATCGTTTCCTACGACGCCGAGACAGTAAGTTTTCGCTTCAAGACCGAGCATACTGGCAGCCACCGAACCGGCACCGCCAAGCCTATGCGTACGTGAGACAACACGCATCACCGGTACGGGCGCCTCGGGACTTATACGCTCGATATCACCGACAAGATATTCATCGAGCATATAATCGCCGACGAGCAAAATCGATGCCCGCCTGTCTGATTCGAGATGTTTTACAAGTTCACTTATTCGTTCGTACATACCTGTTTTAATATATCACGAGAAAAATTCGTAAGCAACTGCTGTGATTTTTTTATTAGCAAATCTTTTCCGTTGTCCAGCAATTCAATTTCTATTTCAGTCGCAAATAATCGCTCGGTAGAAATACCAGCTGCTTTCATCATCGATGTATCGAGTTTGACAATATCTTTTTCGGTACATACAATAAAATCCGCCTGCACATTGTCAGCCTGCTTTTTTATATTCTGCAAATCCGTTTGTGTAAAGAAATGATGGTCGGGAAAAAATTTCGTTCCGACAATTCGAGCATTTAATTGGGCTATTGTTTTTTCAAATGATGCCGGTCGTGCAATCGAAGCGAAGAGAAAAACTTTTTTATCCCGAATCGTCTCAAGCGGAAAAGCTGATCTTTTAACATCTGTAAATCGTTTCGCTTTGTGTATCGAATATAAAATCGGAATATCATCAGTAATGCTTCGGAGTTTTTTTGTCAGCTCGTCGAGCTGGTCTGTGGTAATTTGGTCGGTTCGCGTGATAATTATCAAGTCGGCACGATTTAGAGAATCCAACGGTTCACGCAGGCGTCCTATCGGGAGCAATCTGCCACCGCCAAAGGGAAAAGTCGCATCTATCAGGCAAATATCCAAATCACGATTAAGCCGCCGATGTTGAAAGGCATCATCAGCGATAAGAATATCCGCACCCTGCTCTGTCGCTTGCTCAGCGGCTTGTACTCTGTTCGGATTGGCAACGATTATCGTATCACCAAGACGTCTGCGAAATAACATTGTTTCGTCGGATTCTATTCCCGCCCTACCGCCATAGCCGCGAAGAATTATTCCCACTCGTGCTTCGAGAGATTTTATAAGCTCCGCCAGCAGTATTACTGTCGGAGTTTTTCCCGTCCCGCCAACGGTTATATTGCCAACAGAGATTACAGGCACATCAGGCCAATGCGCTTTCAAAACACCCCTATCATAAAGATAATTTCTCAGCCTGATTATCTGTCCGTATATCCCATCAATCAGTCCGGGCAATCATTACTCCTTCTTATATAGTTCGATCTTTTCGATGATAGCGTCCGCCATTTGCGAAGTACCGACAGCTGACGGGTCGTTACGGTCGGGCTTAAGGTCGTAAGTTACGTTTTTGCCTTCCGCAATTACGTCAGCTACAGCACGCTCCAATATTTCCGCTTCT
>WFQY01000156.1 GCA_015486815.1 Phycisphaerae bacterium
ATTCTACATTTAGGTAAGTCTTTAGTCTTTAGCTTTTAGCTTATAGCTAAGAACTAATGGCTAACCGCTTTGTTTTAAGCTAATAGCTACAGACTAATAGCCAAAGACTTTTCCTATATTATGAAAAACGGAAAAGGGCGGTAAAGTTTACCGCCCTTTAATGAGGTTCGTCTGTCAGTCTCTAATGTGTTAGCGGATTCGCAGTACGCCACGGAATCCTACATTCAGACTGTGGGTATTGGGCAAGGCTTTGGTCCGTGTTGTGGTTCGACAATTGGAAATATCACTCGTAAATGCACCACCACGGAGAACTCTTGCCTGACCTAAACTTGCGCCTTTCGGATTGGTCATCTCTCGTGCTATTTCCGAATCGGTCGGATTAAAATCTGTTGACGAATAAATTGAAGCATCATAATTGTCTTTACACCATTCCCAGACATTACCCGCCATATTATAACAACCGTAAGGAGAACGCCCTGCTGCAAATGCAGAAACAGGAGCGGTATATTCATATCCGTCTTCGCTGGGTCGAGGGCCACCATAGTTACACAAAAGATGCTGACTATCGGGCTCGATATTGCCCCAAGGATAAAGTCTATCATCAGGGCCCTTAGCAGCTAATTCCCATTCCGCCTCGGTCGGTAGATCTTTTCCGACCCATCGGCAATAGTACCATGCTTCCCAGTAACTTACCGCACGTGCAGGATGAGTATCATTAACGCCTGGTTTCCAGTATTCTTTGAAATAATCTATGTCCATCTGCACATAAGAACCAGTGTGCGAAGGATGAGATTCGAGACATTCAGCGTGTGATGGTTTCCAGTTTCTCTTTAGCCAACATCTCGGTGTTTCGCTTGACAGCAACTCGTCAGCCAAATACGGATGGTCTTTCCACACGAAAGCTGACTCTCTCGCGAAATGATCAAACTGGACATTATCAACCTCATACAAATCGATATAATACATACCGACCTTGACGGGGTGTTGAGGCGTTTCGTTTACCGGACCGCCAAACGAGCCCATCACATATTCCTGAGCATCGACAAGCGTCATAATCGAGCCGTCTTTCAGGCAAACAATATATTTAGGCCAACCTTGCTCGTTATAATCCGCATCGGAAAGCCCCTTCATCACAGCGAAACCGTGAGGGAGTTTAACTCCCGGAGCGAGTTCGACCTTCTTTTCCGCTGTCGGACATTTAGCACAGCCTGCAACGATAATCAATACACCTATTAACAGAGATAAGACAAATTTTACCTTCATCGGTTCGGATACCTCCAAAATCAGTTGAGAACCTATTTATTGTAAGATGCCAATTCCGCAGCGGGTTTTCCCCACTGTTGATGTCTTCCGCCAAGACGAAGCACAAGCACTACCTGTCCAAGTTCCTTGGCGGCAGCAACCGGATCTTCGTGAGCGGGAAGAATTTCATCTGTTGCTAATACGAGCATTTCCCGTCTGATTAGCACATTATCTGTCTTGAGCAGCCTATTAAGTCTTGCTTTTCTCGCTTCTTTCTTTTCTATTGTCTGTTCAAGCTTTTTGATCTTTACCTGCAGCTTGATAAATTTTTTCGATGACGGATTGTCGAGCCAATCGAGCTGAGCTTCGTTCAATAAAGCCTGAAGACGCTGCTTTTCTCCGTTGAGTTTCGTCAGTTCAATCTCAAGATTATCAACTTCATCCTTAGCCTTTTTAAGGTCTGCGATAAAGACCACCTTCGTTACCATATCGCCGACAGCAAGACGTTCAAGCTCATCACGAGAAACTCTCAGCCTATTAGCTGATGACTGATACGGATAGATATCATCTCGCGGACTTGCAGAACTTACCGTGCCCGGCGAAGGCAGTGCTATCGGTATAAAACAACGTTTAAGCATTTTCTTTGCGCCGATCGGAGCGTTGCGCGATAGACTATAAATGTTCAGTTCACCATAGATACTTACGTTAGGCCAACCCTCGGCAGCAGTGTATTTGAACTCATAATTTCCCGGTGCGAGGTTAAATGTTGCAGTCTGCTCGGGAGTCCGCTCAAACCGCGTTTTATTATCGCCATAGCTGCTAATCTGATGAACTCTGTCAGGTGTGATAGTTCCCCAGTTGACCTGCCCGAGGGTTACCTGTGCTCCTTCCGGTGCATAGAATTGCACTTGAACCTTGCTCCAATCGTGAAATCCCGTTTCGAGCCGATGTGAGATAATGTAATTACTGCACCCCGTTACAGTTAAAACTCCGATTACGGTAAGACACACCAATTCCAAAGATTTTCTGATACCCATAATATCTCCTCGATTCTCAGAAGTTATCTTTAAATCACACATTAACTACATGTTTAGCCGAGCATACAATAATATCGACCATTATCGTATAAAATCGGCACGCATTGGCGAATAACTTCAACCAAAGCTGACACTTACAAAAAAATATAATCGAGACATTAGCCCTGTTTGTCAAGAAAAAAAATATTTTCTTTGCATATCTGCAATACCGCTTATAAATCATTGACCGAGCAGCTCGTTATTCTTACAATATCTTCACATTTGAAATTATCTTTAATTTTGCAGGAGAGTTTTATGAAAATCGAATTTGCGGACAGGCTAAAACAGCTTCCACCGTACCTATTTGTGGAAATTGACAAGAAAAAGCGTCAGCTTATCGATGCGGGACACGATGTAATCAATCTCGGAATAGGCGATCCGGATCTGCCCACGCCTAAGTTTATTATCGATAAGATGGCAGAGGCGATATATGACCCTGCAAATCATCAATATCCCCTTCAATGGGGCGTACCACAGTTCCGCCAGCAGGTAGCTGAGTGGTTTAAAATGCGATTTGGTGCCGAGTTCGACCCTCAGGCGGAGGTTTTGACAACCATAGGCAGTAAGGAAGCGATCGGGCATATGCCGCTGGCTGTCGTTAATCCCGGTGATATCGTTTTGGTACCCGAGCCGGGCTATCCGGTTTATCAATCCGCATCTATCTTCGCAGGCGCAGAGGTCTTTCATATGCCGCTGCTGGAAAAGAACTGCTATCTGCCTGACCTTGATGCCATTCCCGAAGATATACGCAGACGGGCAAGGTTAATGTTCATAAACTACCCGAATAATCCGACAGCTGCCGTTGCTGACAGAGATTTTTTCGAGCGTGTGGTAAAGTTCGGGCTGGATAACGATATTATCATTGCACACGACGCTGCCTATACGGAAGTATATTTTGAGCATCGCCCTTTGAGCATTTTCTGCGTCGAGCAGGCGAGAGAAGTTGCGATAGAATTTCATAGCTTGTCCAAGACATTCAATATGACGGGCTGGCGGATAGGTTTCGCTGTTGGCAATGCCAATGCGATAGCTGCCCTCGCCAAAGTCAAAGAAAATGTCGATTCCGGCCAGTTTAACGCAATCCAATGGACGGGTGTAGAGGCGCTGGCACATATCGATTCGGTAGAAGTCAGGGCGTTGCTCGATATCTATCGCGAAAGGCGTGATGTGCTGGTCGAAGGATTGCAATCGATAGGGTTGGATGTGAAAAAGCCAGAAGCTACTTTTTACGTTTGGGGTAAATGCCCCGTTGGCTATGATAGTATGAGTTTTTGCAGTAAGGTGCTCGAAGAGGCGCACGTCGTGCTTATTCCGGGCGTTGGGTTCGGAAAATCGGGCGACGGATATTTCCGAATCGCTATTACCGTCGATACCGACAGGCTCAAAGAAGCTATCAATCGCATAAGTAAACTGAAATTATAATCGCTATTATCCTATTCTGTGCGAAATAATGGAAACGATGTCCATCGTAAATGAAGCGAGAAAATGCAAAATCGCGCATGGCAGGAAGCTATTTGCGCGAATAGCCAACATTCCGAGTGCAATTCCCGCCAACACCGAGCCATAGACCTCCAATTCGGGCTTGCCTATATGCAAAAAGGCGAAAGGCAGCATTTGTATGACAATAGCGACCGCGACACCCGTTTCCTTTTTTATTGCGAACAGATAATATCCTCGAAATAGAAACTCCCAGCCAAACATATAGACCATCATCGCAAGCTCAAATTTGACGAACAGCGTCCAATTTTTAATAGCTGGCTTATATAACGGATATGTTCGCATAAAATCGGGACCCCTTGCGAATATCAAAATCAATGCGAGTATCACAGAATACGCAACGAGCAAATCGAAAGACCATCTGCGAACATTTCCCAATCTCAGTCCCAATCGTCGTTCCTCGCTTCGCAAAAAAGGTATCGTCGCAAGCGGAATGAGAAAACACAATCCGCCATACGCAACCAGAGCTGCCATCAATCTATTGCTAATCGGATATGGATGTAAAATAACCGAGACTCTGTGATATCTGAATGCGAGCGTAAAGAAACAGACCGTCAAAGACGATATTATCAGATTGCGATATTTGCTTAGCTCGACAATATCGAACCAGCTTTTTACGTAAAGAATTACTTTTTTCATTTCAATTCCGATAAGATTTTTTGTTGCATTTCTTTGTCTTTGCCTTCGGGATATTTTTTCGCTGGCCAACGATATCCAAGCCCATCGCCCGAAACCCGCGGAATAAGATGAAAATGCACGTGCGGAACCACCTGACCCGCGCAGCTACCCGTATTTTGCAGCAGATTATAACCTTCCGCTCCGGTAGCTCGCACAAGGGCGTCAGCCAATCGCGGCAGAACGCCAGCGACCGCTGTTATGTCTTCGCTACTCATCTGGTCTAATCGTTCATAATGCTTTTTCGGAACGATAAGCAAATGTCCGTCAGCCACCGGGCCTATATCCAGAAACGAAAGTACTTTCTCATCTTCGTAAATCTTAAGAGATGGAATTTCACCCGCTATGATTTTGCAGAAAATACAGTCCATAATATTACCTCCGCAATAAAATCAGCTTATTCGTTTGTCCTAAGTCCCTCAAGCTGAGTTTGATATAAGTTCTTATACAATGAGCAAGTTTCCATCAGTTCCTGATGCGAACCATAAGCAGCTACCTTGCCTCTATCCATAACGAGAACCCTATCCGCTTTACCTATCGTGCTGAAGCGATGTGCGATTACTATCGAAGTTCGGCCGGGCATAAAATGATCCATCGCATCCTGAATCTTTTGCTCACTGTCAGCGTCTATTTGGCTCGTTGCTTCATCGAAAATAACTACCGGAGCGTCTTTGAGGATCGTCCTCGCGATAGCTAATCGCTGACATTCTCCGCCCGATAAGCTTGCTCCGTATTCACCGAGTAGGGTATCGTATCCGTCGGGCAGCCTTTCGATAAACTCGTCCGCATGTGCCTGGCGAGCAGCTGACTTTATCTGTTCAAACGTCGCCTTCGGATTTCCGTAAGCGATATTGTTGCGAACGGTATCCGCA
>WFQY01000157.1 GCA_015486815.1 Phycisphaerae bacterium
GAATAGAATATTCTCTAGTTCGAGATGAACAAGACGAGACGAAGATTCTCGGGCTGCGGCGAGATGAGCTTCGTTGTATGCTGACGCCAGTGATTGAAAAGAAGAAATCGGAGGAGCTGACGCAGGAAGAGACTGACAATCAAAGTAAAGAGCAGGAAAAGTTTAAGATAAATTTCGATACGGGTATTAATGAGGTGTTTACCGATCAGCCGATTATGCTCCAGAAATTGATAAGTGATAAGATTCAATATCTGCGTTTTGATTATTATGATGGTCGCAATTGGTTGCCGAGTTGGAATAGTGGCAACAGAGGGGCTTTGCCTCGTGCGATATTGATTACGATAGGATTTACGGCGATGCCAGCTGAGCAGTGGCAGGAGCAAATGTTGGTGCCGCCTGACCAGAGGAGTTTTCGTGAAGACGATTACTCTTTGCTTGTTCCGCTTGTGCTTTCGGATGAGATTAATGCCGCTGGCGGAGGAAAGCAGGAGCAATGAAAACAAAGCGAAGGATACAAGCAAAAAAACGTAAATTACCGCAGGTGCGAATGGCGATTATTTTGCCCATCGTTCTTGTGATATTTGCATTGCTCTCGATGTTGGTAATAGGCTTCAGCTTTGCTACTCGTGCTGAGTTTACCGGAATATCAACTCAGGAAAATATAATGCAGGCACGTCAGTGTGCATTAAGCGGACTGGAGTCGGCTGCTATGCTTCTTATGACAAAGGCAGACGATTTTCATCTTTGGTATAGCAATCCCGATCTGTTTCGCGATCAAATTGTTTTTTCGGAAAAGGAAAATGATAAGGAACATTCATCGTGGCGGTATAGTCTTGTTGCGACGAATTTTGACAGTCAGGATGTTCCAAGGTTTGGCATTACCGACGAGGCTAGTAAAGTAAATATCAATGTTGCAAGTCGTGATCAATTGTTAAGGTTGCCCGGAATGAACTCGCAACTTGTCGATGCTCTTATGGATTGGCGTGAGCCGGGGGATAAACCTCGTGCAAACGGGGCAAAAGATGAGTACTATATGAGTTTAGCACAGCCTTATCGCTGCAAAAAGGCACCGTTTAGCAGTATTGATGAGCTGTTGCTTGTAAAAGGATTTAGTTCGAATATAGTTTTCGGTGAAGATATGAATCGCAACGGATTGCTCGATCCTAGCGAAGATGACGGTAGGAAATCGCTGCCTATTGATAATGGTGATGGTGTGCTTAATCGTGGGCTTTATCCGTATATTACGGTGTTTTCGCGTGAGCCTGAAGTTACCGATCGTGATCCGTATCAGCCAAGAGTCAACATTCAGCAATGGCCTATTACTCTTATCAAGCCGATGCTCGAAAAATATTTTTCAGCGGATGTTATAAACTTTATAATAGCAGCGAGATTGGCTAACGTAAATTTCGGAACAACTCCCGCTAATCTGATCGGATTATCTTTCAAATATAAAGATAAAACATATTCGTCGCCCTTGAAGGTTTCGGATTTGCCGAGCGTAATGGATGTATTGACTACGGGCTATCACGTTAGTAGCGACGGTTTTGTTTATGGCAGAATAAATGTCAATACTGCGCCGCGTACCGTTTTGCGGACAATCGGACTGCTGACGGACAAAGAGATTGACGGAATACTTTCATTGAGGGAAAGACTCGATAAGGATACGACCAAGACTACCGCTTGGCTTGTAACGCAGAACGTTATGGGTATTGATAAGTTCAAAAAAGTAGCAACGCTTTTGACTGCGAGGTCTTATCAATTTTCCGTAGAAGCGATAGGTTATTGTGATAATATAGATGTTCAACAGAGAATACAGGTTGTTATGGAACTCAGGTTACCTAAAGTTCAATATGTATATTATCGCGACTTGAGCAGATTTGGCAGAGCTTATGATGTAAAGAAGTTTGGAGAAACTATCATTGTTACTCAGTAGGAAAAAATTATTAGCTGTCGATTGGGATAGAAAATCTTTGCGGATTATCGTGTTTCATCCGGATTTGACCGCTCCGAAGATTGTCAACGTCATTCATCAGCTGCTGAATGAGAATGTTGATATTACCGATGCAGAGAGTATAGGTTCGTTTATCAGGCAGACGCTTGATGAGCATAATATAAAAACTGTCGGAGCGATTTTTGCCGTCGGCAGGGAACGTGCATTTTTGCATCATCTTAATATACCCGCGTGTCCGGAAGATCAGGTTGCGAATTTGGTAAGATTTCAACTTGCACAGGAACTACCTTTTGCTATCGAAGAAGCGTGCGTCGATTATATCATTACCGCCCGTAATGAGCAGAATTATGTAACCGATGTTTTGGCTTGTGCGATACGAACGGGTACCGTAGATCTGCTGAAAGATGTCGCTCGTGTTGCGAATCTGAAACTCATCAGGATAGGGTTGCGTCCTTATGCTAACTATCTTGCGACAAAAAATCTCATTGAGCTGACGGATGAGCTTGTTTTGTTCGTTAATCAACGAGCCGGCGAAATAGAAATCGATGCTGTCAGAAAATCGGGACTAATCTTTTCTCGCAGTGTCGGACTGGCTGATGAAAATACCGATGTTATCGGGCAGACGATATTGCAGCTAAAGCGTACCGTGCAGATATGTCAGGCTGACCCGAAACTCGGTGTTCCCGAAAAGATTGTTATAGCTGGCTCATCAGGCCTCGAGCAGCAGATAGCTGAGCGTGCGAATAAAGAATTAAATATATCGACTGAGGTATTGGAACCGCCGATCGACAGTCCCGATGAGCAGGCATTTAGCTGGGCATTTATC
>WFQY01000158.1 GCA_015486815.1 Phycisphaerae bacterium
GAATTTAGCTGAAATCGAAGATTTATTGGGGTAAAGCCAAATCCCCCCGCTCATACTTGATTTTTCTTTAATGACTTACAACATCGCAACCGCCTCAGAAAGTCCGAAACTGACTTTACGTTATGATTGTCTTTTGGTAGAATGGTGGGGCTAAGGTTTTTTGCTTGTCTGATGTACGTTGCTATTTGTTTGTATATTGCTATTTGTTGCTATTAGGAGACTTTTATGATCGGATGTCATACGGGACACTTTTTTCAGGTAACGGCAAGCGGCGGGTCTTATCAGGATGGCCTCTCGTGTACGATTCAGGGAGTGCCGCCCGGGCTTTATATCACGGAGCAGGAGATTTACGGCGATCTGTTATTACGCAAACCCGGCGCCGATGAGCTCTCTTCGCCACGTAAAGAGCCCGACCTGCCGATAATCTATTGCGGGATAAACGCTGCTGATACCGTCGAAGGAGCGGGCAATGCCTTTCATACCAACGGCACGCCCTTTACCGTCCTAATCCCGAATTTGGACAGGCATTTTATTCATATCAAGCAGTATCAGGACACAAACCGCACGCCGAGACCTGGCCACGCATCTTACGCCTCGTTTATGAAATATGGACCTGCCGATGATGCTATCGGCGCGGGTATCTTCAGCGGACGATATACATCGACGATAGTAGCGGCAGGTGCGGTAGCTAAGCATGTATTGAGAAAATTGGGAATCGATGTCTTTGCGTATATACGTGAGATGGCGGGTGTCAGCTGCGATGAGCCTGACTCTAAGCAAGCTCTCGAATATACCGAACGATACAAACAGATGCGTCGCGATTACGATCCGTTTTATCAGGAAGTATATGTTGGCGAGCGGATTAAGCGTGATATGCGATTTTTGGAAAAGACAGCGGTCTTTGCGGCAATCGAGAAAGAAATAAACGATATCCGCAGCAAACAGAAAGAAATGAAAGCGGACGAGATACTTGATAAATACGGTGTTCATCATATAGTAAATTGTCCGGACGTCAAAGCTGCGGACGAAATGGTTCGAGCGTGCAGTGCGATAACCAAACAGGGCGATTCCTCTGGCGGGATAGTCGAAGTGATTGCTCACGGAGTGCCGGCGGGCGTCGGTGAGCCTGTGTTCAGCAAGTTTGACGGTGAGCTTGGAAAGATGTTGGGGATAGGAGCTGTCAAAGGTGTAGAAGTCGGAGCGGGCTTTCGAGTTAAAGATATGACGGGCTATGAATGTAACGACCGTATGCGTAGCGAGAACGGAAAGGTTGTTTTCGATTCCAACAATGCGGGCGGAATTACAGGCGGGCTGACCACTGGTCAGGATATAGTAGTCAGACTTGCGGTAAAACCTACGCCTACGATAGCTAAGCCTCAGCATACGATAGACAAATACACACTTGAGAATAAGCAGTTAGCTGCCATCACAAGACGTGATCCGACGATCGTCGGGCGAATTTGGCCTGTAGCGGAGAGTTATATGGCAATTGTGCTATTGGATATGCTCATTCTTAATATAGGCTATCAGGCGGTAAAGGAAAAAGTAGTAAAGAAAAGTAATTGAAAACAAAAAAAACGATGATATTATGTAAACACGGGCTTGGTATATTCAATTTCGCTCTTTAAGATTGGAGGTAGTATTTTAATGTCGGCTAAAAAGATTTTAATCGTAGACGATGATCCCGATTATATAATGGCGACAAAGATGGTGCTCGAGGGCGAAGGCTATCAAGTGCTCGAAGCCTCCGAGCCACAGTCAGCTATGGAGCTAATTAAGCAGAATAAGCCCGACCTTATTCTGTTAGATGTGATGATGGTGAATGAGACGGATGGCTTTCATTTGGCAAAGGCGTTGAAAGATGACGCACAAACAGCTGACATACCTATTCTTATGATGACTGCGATAGGTAAGAAGCGCGATTTCGTATATGAAGGTGAGAAGGACAAGGAGTATCTCCCCGTCGATGACTATCTGGAAAAGCCTACGCCTCCTGAGGTTCTTAAAGAGCGCATAGGTAAGCTGCTCACTTAGATGTAATTATGGCTAAAAGTTCCAGGAAATCACAAGACCCCGCTTTACCGGAATTATGGGAGCGGATGCTTTCGCATCTGCGCCTTGAGTATAGTGATATTATACGCAACTGGTTCGATCAGCTCGAGATAATGAGCTTCGAAGGCGGACATATGGTAATAGCAGCTCCTTCCGCTCAATATCATCGATATTTGGCAAATCATTGTAAAGAGTCCTTCATAAGTACCGCACAGAGCGTTACGGGCAGGCTTGTAACGATTGAGTTTGTCAATGTTCAGCGTGAGGACCCTGTCTCGCATTATCCCGATGAGTTGATGCTCAACGATGAATTTACCTTTGATACGTTTGTATCAGGGCCTTGCAACAAACTCGCACATGCTGCCAGTACAGCGGTAGCTCGGGAGCCTGGCAAACGATATAATCCTTTGTTCATACACGGCGATATCGGGCTGGGCAAGACACATTTGCTTCAAGCGATTTGCCACGAGATATTAGCTAAAAAGCCCGATACGCGAATCGCATACCTTTCGTGCGAGACGTTTATCAACCACTTTATCGAAGCACTCGAGCAGGGAAGCGTCCATGAATTCCGTCATCGATATCGCAGCACGGATATACTCGTCATAGACGATGTACAATTTTTGGCGAACAAAGATTCGAGTCAGGAAGAATTCTTCCATACGTTTAACACTTTATATCACGCTCAGAAACAGATTATTCTCTCATCCGATAGGCCGCCGAGCGAGATTGAGACCCTGCGCGAAAGATTGGTCAGCAGGTTCAGCTGGGGACTTGTCGCAGGGATAGACCACCCCTGTTTGGAGACACGGATCGCTATTATCCGTAAAAAGGCTAAGCTTAAAGGATTAGACATTCCCGAAGAAGTAATCGTTTTCCTTGCACGTGCCATTGACACGAACACACGTGAGCTTGAAGGTGCTATCACCAAGATACAAGGGCTCGCGACTCTGACGGGTGAGCCTATAACACTTGACCTTGCACGTGAAGTAATTCCTTCGCATCTTAGTATGCATCAAGACCTCACGATAGATCACATAGTAGAAGCGGTAACAACTCATTTTAATGTGAAGGTAACGGAATTACAGTCGAAACGCAGGAATAAAACTCTCGCTCTACCGAGGCAGGTTTGTATGTTTCTTGCACGTCAGCTGACAAGATGGAGTCTTGAAGAAATAGGTGGATATTTTGGCGGTAGAGATCATAGTACGGTATTACACGCAGCTAAGACTATTCGCAAGCTGATGGATACTGACCCTGCTTTGAGAACTACGGTGGAAAATATTGCACGGACATTAACAGGTAGCAGCAACTTTCTTTCGACACAAAACAAGACATAATTATCAACAGGCAGGTGTTAGTAAAATTGTTCACTTTCAGCCAGCTATGCAGGTTGATAATGCCCTTTGAGCTTTCGAAGACAATTAACAAATATTAACGGATTTTTTAACAGCTCAATGTGATAAAGAGAGTTGCATAACTCTGTCTCTTACAATTCGTTAAAATCGAGGGGAGAGTTATTAACATATATTCGATACATAAGACTGCAAATACTACTTGTTTTATATGAAAATATTATTAGAATGACATAATAAAAGTTAGCAGAGAAAGAAAAAAATATAAGTGGGGTAAAACAATGAAAGCGATATGCAACAGAGCAAAATTAGCGGAGAGTATGGAATATGTAAGTGAAGTGGCACAGGTAAAAAGTCCGAAACCTGTTTTGCAGTGTGTACGAATACAAGCGGATAAAGCAGAGGAAAAATTAATGCTTTCCGGTACTGACCTTGAGCTTGGCATCAAATGTGAAATAAAAGAGGCACAGATAGGAGAAGACGGGCAGGTAGTGGTGAATGCAGGCAAACTTTCCAGCTTATTTCACGAGTTGTCGGATGAGACAGTTACGCTGCAGCTTGTGGAAGATACGTTCGAAGTTGATAGTGCCGGTGGGACATTCAAGTTTTACACTTTCCCAGCGGATGAGTTTCCTCCTATTACATTGAGTGAGGTGCCTCTGTCTGCGAGTGTGCTTGCAACAAATATGGCGGAGGTGATAAACCAGACGATATATGCAGTGGCAAAGGAGACCACGCGGTACGCGATAAACGGTTTATTGATAGAGTTTGAAGATAAGAAGCTAACGATGGTAGGGACAGATGGTAGGCGATTAGCATGGGCAAATGTCGGGGTCGTTAGTGGTAGTAATGAGAAGGTGAGTTGTATAGCTCCGCCAAGGGCGATGCAAATGCTTGCTCGGCTCGCCAGCCACAAGGGCGACGATGTGCAGGTGGGCGTGCGAATAGCGGAAAATCAAATAATATTCGAGCTGCCTGAGGTAACGATATTATCTTCGCTGGTAGAGGGGCAATTCCCTGATTACAGTAGCGTTATACCAAAGGATCATAGTTGTAGAATAGTTGTAAGTAGGCTAGAGTTTTTGGCTTTGCTGCGGCGCATTTTGGTGTTTACGCAGACGAAAGATACATCGCACGGCGCAAGACTTAAGCCTGAAGATGGTAAGGTAATCGTCGATGTACCTTCGTCGGAGGTTGGTGAAGCATCGGAGCAGATGCAGGCGGAGATTTCCGGTGAGCCTGTGCAAATAGGTTTCGACCCTAAGTATATGATGGAGCCGTTACGTGCGCTCAATCAGGAACAGGTGATAATGGAACTCAAAGCCCCCAAAGTACCAATGGTATTAAAGGCGGGAAGTAACTTCGTATATGTACTTATGCCGGTAACGATTTGAAGCTGATACTATAGAATGACCGATATTATAAAATGAGATGTATAACGAGAGGCACTTGGAAAATTTGTGGCGGAATCGACAACGCAGGGTGAATTACGTCCCGCTGAAAGACGTAATCGGCGGAATCAATGACAATTTGCAAAAACTTGGCTCATCGCGATTAGCCAAGTTGAAAACTAATTGGGCGGAAGTAGTAGGTGATGAACTTACGGGTCTTTGCTTTCCTTTGCACCTCAAATCTGATATACTTACAATAGCAGTATATAGCTCAGCAGTGCGGTTTCATCTTGAGCAATTTCACCGCCAAGCAGTAATCGAGCGTATCTGCGAAGTAGTCGGTAAGAAAGTACGTGATATTAAGTGCATAGTGGACGCTAGCGTCCTCGATGCGTAAGTTGGCTCCTATAACAGGTAGAATTTCTTATGACTCCACATAAATATGACGCAAGTAGTATAAAAGTACTTGAAGGACTTGAAGCGGTCAGACTTAGGCCAGCGATGTATATAGGCGATACGGGCTTAGCTGGCTTACACCATTTGGTAAATGAGGTTGTCGATAACGCTATCGACGAGGCGATGGCAGGATACTGTACGAAGATAATCGTCCACGTCCATGCGGACGGTTCAATAAGTGTGCGCGATGATGGTAGGGGTATTCCCGTGGACGTTCACAAGACAGAAGGTCGCCCTGCACTCGAGGTAGTGATGACTACGCTTCACGCGGGTGGCAAGTTTGACCACGATGCCTATAAAGTCTCGGGCGGCTTGCACGGCGTCGGGGTGAGCGTGGTAAACGCGCTATCGGAATGGCTTCAGGTTGAAGTGCATCGGGACGGCAAAATATATACGATGCGATTCGAACGCGGCAAACCCGTCAGTGAGCTTGAGGAAATTGGTAAAACCCAACGTACGGGAACACGCGTCAGCTTTAAGCCCGATCCGGAAATATTTCCCGATACGTCATTTCGATATGAAACACTCAGCACGCGTCTGCGAGAATTGGCATATCTGAATGAAGGTGTATATATCAAACTCAAAGACGACCGAATAGACAAAGAGGAAGAATATTGTTACAAAGAGGGAATAAAGGCATTTGTAGAGCATCTCAACGAGGGCAAAACTCCGCTTCACCCGCCGATTAGATTCCATAACGAAGATCCACAGCAGAAACTTGTCTGCGATGTGGCATTGCAGTACACCGATGGTTACAGCGAAAACGTGCTCGCATTCGCTAACAATATAAACAATATTGATGGCGGAACACACCTATCGGGATTTCGCAGCGCACTGACACGGACGATGAATTATTATGCCCGTAAGCAATCGCTCATCAAGGGTAAACTAACGCCTACCGGCGATGACCTGCGAGAAGGTCTGACAGCTGTCATATCGGTTAAGGTTCCTGATCCGCAATTTGAGGCACAGACGAAGGTTAGGCTGATGAATCCGGAAATAGGGACGTTCGTCGAGCAGACGGTAAACGAGATGCTGGGTCATTGGCTTGAGGAGCATCCGACGGAGGCGAAACGGATAGTAGGCAAGGCGGTACAGGCGGCACAGGCGAGAGAGGCAGCAAGGAAGGCGAGAGAGCTTGCGCGCAAAAGCGTGTTGGATAGCGGTAATCTGCCGGGCAAACTTTGGGATTGTTCGAGCAAGGATATCGAGTCAACGGAGTTGTATCTGGTAGAGGGTGATTCCGCCGGTGGTAACGCTAAGCAGGGGCGCGACGCACGGCATCAAGCGATATTACCGCTTCGCGGTAAAATATTGAATGTGGAAAAAGCACGTATCGATAAGGTGCTCGACCATAACGAAATACGGACGATAATATCCGCTTTGGGCACTGGCATCGGGCAGGAGGAGTTTAATATAAGCAAACGGCGATATGGGCGAGTAATAATAATGACAGATGCGGACGTTGACGGCAGCCATATTCGCACATTGCTTTTGACGTTCTTGTTTAGGCATATGCGCCCGCTTATTGAGCAAGGTTGCGTATATGTAGCTCAGCCTCCGCTGTTTCAGCTCACTAAGCGCAGTAAAACGGAGTATGTGTTGAATGAGAAGATACTCAATGAAAGATTGACGGAGATGGGATTGGACGGTACAGCTCTTATCGTGCGCAAAGTAGGCGATGATGAGAAGATAACGAAAGAAATAGAGCAGGAAATATCAGGCAAAAAGCTGCGAGCGCTGATAGACCTCATAGATGAACTTGAGGGTCTGCTCGCTATAATTCGCAGACGTGCGATTGATGTTGCGGAGTTTCTGACCAAACATTATGACCCGCAAGAGGGGCTACCTAAAATACAGGCGCGATTTGACGGAGAGGTGCATTTCTTCTATACGGAGAAGCAATTTACAAGCTTCTGTAAGTCAGCTCAGGAACGTTTCGGACAAATAGAGCTTGACGACGGAACGGGAGAAGCGGGAGAAACGGGCTCGAGCGGTGGCGTTACAATCAATCGGGTCAATCTCAGTGAGTCAGCCAAAATAGAAAAGATTATCCGTACGCTCGAGCAGGATTGGAATCTCAGCATAGCTGATTATTTCCGCAAAGCGGAGGAAGATATTGCTGGTCAGCTTCTTCCGTCGCGATTTGCACTACGTGTAAAGGACGGTCAACTTAGGAGGATCGCCTCTTTGCCGGAGATTCCCAAAGTGGTCAGAGAATACGGAGCAACAGGTATAGAGATAAAGCGATTCAAAGGGCTTGGTGAGATGAATCCGAATGAGCTGTGGTCAACGACGATGGATCCGGAATTTCGCTCGCTTAGGCGCGTAACAATATCGGAAGATCCGGACGACCCCGCTCAATATCAAATAGACCTGCGGGAGACGGATAGGATATTTTCTATCCTTATGGGAGAGAACGTAGAGCAGCGAAGAAATTTTATTGAGACTCACGCTACCGAGGTGAAGAACCTTGATATATAAGAGGGAAGAGCGAAAAGCGAGGAGAGAAGAGAGAGGAGCGAGAAGGGAAAAAAGAAAAGAAAAGAGAAGAGAGAAGGGCGGAGGGACAGAGAACAACAAGTAGGAAAAGAGAGTTAATATTATGAAAATATCTGCGGAAAAAATATTAGTCGTCCTGCCAAACTGGGTAGGCGACGCGACATTGGCTACGCCTGCTTTGCGAGCGATACGAAAGGGATTTCCCGACAGTAAAATAACATATCTGCTAAAGCCATACCTCACCGAGCTGTTCGGCGGTTGTGATTGGTATGACGAACTTATCTATTGGCCTGGCAGGCAGAAGGGGTTCCAATCGCAGACTGCGTTGAAATTGCTCAAACGGATAAAAGAATCGAAATATGACCTCGCGATTCTTTTGGCGAATTCTTTTCGCTCCGCTCTTACCTGCTCGCTTGCGAAAATTCCCAGACGGGTAGGGTTCGACAGAGACGGACGCGGTATGCTCCTTACGGATAAACTTCTGCCCGATAGATATAATGGCAGATTCTTGCCTATATCAGCGGTGAAATATTATCTGAGCATAACGGATTATCTCGGCTGTCCGAGCGATGATTATCACCTCGAACTCTTTACCGAGCCACAGTACGATGAGGAAGCGAAAAGCTTACTTATACGATACGGACTGAATGAGTCTGATGATTATGCTATAATTAACCCCGGCGCTTCGTACGGGTCAGCTAAATGTTGGCCTGCGGAATATTTTGCCAAGGTTGGCGATTACCTTGCGAAAAAAAAGAATCTTGCGGTTATTGTAATTTGCGGACCTCGTGAAACGGAAATAGCAAATTCGGTGGTTAATAAAATGTCCGCTCGCGGAATAGCGATTACCGATCCGGTTATCGGGCTTGGTACGCTCAAATCGTTGATCAAATCCGCCAAAATTATGGTAACCAACGATACCGGTCCGAGACATTTTGCGATAGCTTTCGATGTTCCTGTGGTAACGATATTCGGCTCGACCGACCCGCGGTGGACAGAGACTTTATATGTTCGTGAAAGGCAAGTCAGAATAGAGGTTGATTGCGGGCCTTGTATGAAACGTGCCTGTCCGGAAAAGCATCATAAATGCATGGTCGATCTTCACCCTGAACGGGTAATCGGCCATATTAACGAATTGCTTACCGACCAGAGTGGTCAGCTATCTACTGTGTGAAGTTGTTATGGTCTCGAAACGTCAGCTTAAAAAACTCGTCAGAAACTTCGGCAATCTTCGGATTGGAATAGTTGGCGATATGGTGGCTGATACCTATATCACCGGCATTACCGAACGTGTTTCGCGAGAGGCACCGGTACTTATCGTTCGTCAGCAAACTGAGCATCTGGTACCGGGCGGGGCAGCTAATGTTGCGATGAATCTCACTTCGCTTGGTGCTGCGGTAGATGTCGCAGGTGTAATAGGGGCTGACCGCTCTGGCGAAAATCTCAAACGAATATTAAAAGATGCGGGCATCAATGTGCGGGGAATAGTAGTAAATCCTGCCTGCGGAACGATAAGCAAGACTCGTATATTAGCGGGTGCTAAGCATACGCTTGCTCAACAGGTGCTTAGGCTCGACTGTGAACCGAACTCACCTCCGACGCCCGATATTACGAAGAAAATTTTAGGATATATCAGACGTATCGATAGGAACGTCGATGGCTGGATTGTCAGCGATTACGGATATCGTCTTATAGACGATGCGATTTTGGAGCAGATGCGGAAAATAGCAAAAAATAAACCTGTCTTGGCGGATTCGCGATTTGATATTATGCGATATTCGAATCTCACGGTAATCAAGCCTAATGAATTGGAGGCGCTATCAGCAGCTGAAATAGAAAACAACGGCAAACGGGCGATATTGTCAGCGGCGGAAAAGCTCAAGCGTCAGCTCGACCCGAAAGTCGTGATTATCACGCTTGGCAATCAGGGAATGTTGGTATATCAATCGCGCAGAGAATATAAATTTATTCCAGCGGTCGGAACGGATAAGATAGTTGACCTGACCGGTGCGGGCGATACGTCAGCTGCGGTGCTTTTACTTTCAATATCAGCGGGCGCTGACTTTTATGAATCTGCGTATTTAGCTAACTGTGCCGGTTCTGTGGTGGTGATGAAATACGGCTCTGCAAGTTGCAGCCAAAAGGAATTATTGAGGATAATCGATGAGCGTTCAGCGTAGCGATAAGATAATTTTAGACCATAAAAAATTATTGGAGAGAATTCGTCAGCTTCGAGGTGAGGGCAAGACTATCGTTTTCACCAATGGCTGTTTCGATTTGATTCACGTCGGACATATTCGCTATTTACAAGGAGCAGCGGAATGTGGCGATGTGTTGGTATTGGCTTTGAATTCGGATAACTCGATACGCGCATTGAAGGGTGAGAATCGTCCGGTGATGCCGTTGGAGAAGCGTTTGGAGATAGCAGCTGCCTTCGAATGCGTCGATATAGTAACGAGTTTTGATGCGAAAAAATGCGACGAGCTGCTGCTGATGCTTAAGCCTGACGTTCACGCCAAGGGTGCGGATTATACTTATGAAAATGTGCCGGAACGAGAGACGGTCTTGAGTTATGGTGGAAAGATAGCGATCGTAGGCGATCCGAAAGATCATTCGACGAGCGATTTGCTCGAAGAACTTCGAGACAAAAATAGCTAAACCGATGGCAGATTTTATTTACGTCAATCCTGACTATGCTGAGCTGCTTGAGCGGGCAAATCTGCTCGATTTGAATCGCCTGCTGATGCGCAGTAGCGGTCAATGTGTAGGGGAGCATGGTCAACGAATTACCTGGCGTGAAGAACTTTCCATAGACGATAAGAAACTAATCGTATATATTCGGCAGGAACGGAAAATTCCGTTGGGAGAAATCGCTGAAGATATACTTAATTTGAGAATTCCTATCAGCAGAGCGATGAAGACGCTTTATGCTACGCAGTTACTCAAGCGGAACAATATTGAAGTAGCTCCGTTACTCTACGCAAGCGAAAAAAGGTTTGCAGGATTACCGCGAAAAGCGGTTGCTATTCAGATGCACGTATCTGGCAAGACGCTTTATCAGCAATTAGCGGTTTTTGGTAGGCCTTTCGATGGCCGACCTAATCCGCCTGCACGAATAAGACTGTTTTATGAGCTCGGTGCGTTTATTCGAAAGCTCCATCAAGGTAAAATCGATTGGCCCGATCTGGTAGCGAAACATATCATCGTAAATTATGGCGAATACAAAAGTCAAAATCGACCGTGGTGGAAGTTTACGTTGATAGATATTGACCGATTGACAGCTGGTGCGAACGCCAAACGTCGCAATCGTCAGCTTGACAGATTTCTTTTTTCGTTTAGAGGCTTTATCACGCCGAGAGATTTGATTCGAATGGCGAGGGGATATCTTGGTTTGAACGTTTATCATCCGCGGCAAGTGCGCAGAAATTTATGGAGGAAATTTTTTCCCGATGGTATGCGTTGGTTACAGCGTTCGAAAGAACAGATGCGGATATTGAAAAACTTTCCCGACGATGTGCCGCTACAGGAAGAAGATCTTTATGAGCGGGTCAATGGCAGCGTTGTTAATATGCGGTTTAAGGGATTTCTCAGCGAAGAAAATCTGCTCGAACGAGACGCTTTGTTTAATTTCAACTCCGGTGCCAGGCTGATAAAGCGAGGAATAGGCAGACGCGTGCGAATGAGATTTGAGATAGTCCACAACAACCAGCGCAGATGGTTTTATCTCAAACGCGTTTACCTGCCGAAGATAAGAGACCAAATCGATAGGATTTTATGCGGTACGATAAGACATTCGATTTGCTGGCACGAAAGATATATGATAAAGCAGCTAACGCTGGAGCGCATTCCTTGCCCCGTTATCGTGGCGTACTCGGAGAAGATGTTTTTGTGCTTCGAACGCTCGAGCGCTTTGATCACCGAAGGTATCGTCGGACAGTCGTTGGAAAAATTCGTGCCTAAGGTTTTTTACCGAATGCCTCAGCGTAGGGAACTAACTCAACGCAGAAGCTGGATACGTCAACTTGCGGAACTCGTCAGCCGGTTTCATAAGCTCGGATTTTGTCATAGAGATTTGTATCTCTCGCATATTTTCATAAGTTTCAAAAACGACGGTCAGCCGATATTTTATCTGATAGACCTTGCGAGGTGCTTTAAGCCTGATTTCCGCAAACGCCGATGGATAATAAAAGACCTTTCCGCCCTGAATTATTCTTCGCCTAAAAATATAATATCGAATACCGACAGAATGCGATTTTTCAAAACATATCTCGGTAAAAATAAAATTGGTACGTCGGACAAAAGACTTATTCGGCAGATTATCGGCAAGACAAATCGGATAGCGAAACACAACCGCAAAACTCCAGCTATCACATCCGAAAGGAAAGTATGAAAGTAGTACTTATCATAGAACAACTTGATCTTTCGCGAGGCGGAGCGGAACGTTCGACTTTCGAGTTTGCGGAAAGGCTCGCAGACAATGACCTATCTGTTACCATCGTTACCGGAAAAACAAAACTTCTGCCGACAAAATACAAAAGCGCAATAATCAACTTTGATATAAAAAACCGTTCTCGATTGACGAGTTTGATATTGTTTTGCAAGGCGGCTGAACGATTATTGCGGTCGGAACAGTTTGACATTATTCACGCAATCACACCGATAAAATCCGCTGACATATATCAGCCAAGGGGTGGACTTATCGACGAAACGCATCGGCAAAATGTAATGCGCAGAACGGGTTTATCGAGATTGGCGAAAAGAATTGTTGGCCCTAATCTTCGTCAACGATATATAAGAAATATCGAGCGTCATCTTGCAGCTAATACCGATTGCAAATTTTTAGCTGTCAGCGATTATGTCCGTAGGCAATGCAAAGAACATCTGAATCTCAGCGACAGCAGAATAAAAGTTATTTTTAACGCTGTCGAGTTGGAACGTCTAAACACGGATGTTTCGCCCGATCAGCGTAAAACGATCAGAGCTAAATTGAACATCGCAGAGGGTCAGCTTGTCGGTTTGTTTATAGCGAACAATTTTAAACTCAAAGGTTTGTCCGCGATTATCGACTCACTCGTATATATTCAGCGAAATAAGCCCGAACTGTCGGAGCGATTGAAAATCCTGATAGCGGGAACGGACAAGGTGAGAAAATGGTTTAATCAAATTCATCGGGCAGGTTTGGAAAATAATATTCTGTTTGTCGGGCCCGTGCAGGATGTGTCGAGACTATACCGAATATCGGACTTTCTGATTCATCCTACGTGGTATGACCCGTGCAGCAGAGTAGCGCTCGAAGCTATCGCGATGGGCCTGCCCGTGATAACATCTAAATATAACGGAGCGGGAGAATTGATACGTCAAGCCGACTGCGGATATATCATAGATGATATGAGCAATCCGGAAGAAATTGTCCGCTATGTTGAGAAGATGGCTGACAACAATGTGCGGATAAAATTATCGGAAAAAGGTAAGCTGGTAAAAAATAAAATCGGTATAGAAAATCATATAAGCCAGCTGATACAATTTTATCATCAGTGTGCGGAGCGAAAATAAAAATATGTTCGAAAATATTTCACTTACATAC
>WFQY01000159.1 GCA_015486815.1 Phycisphaerae bacterium
AATATATGTTTATGATGTTAACAACGGAAATAGCAAAAATAGCAGGTGTATCGCCCGCAACAGTATCGAGGGTGTTGAGCAATAACCCCGCTGTTTCTCCTAAAAGTATAAATAAGGTTAAACAAGCATTAGCTAAAAAAGGCATCAAACTCGAAATTCAGCGGAAACGGGCGGGAACGAAGATATTTCGAACTCGAAATGTAGGAGTATTACTCCTCAGCAAAGATAGCTTACATTCCTATAGCACAATATATATGAAAACAATTACAGGTGTCGAAAATGCACTCAACGAATTGCATCTGAATATGATATATACCGAAGTTTTCAATGTGGAACAGCTGCCTCCGTCCATACTGAATAAAAACGTTGACGGACTAATCCTCACAGGTACTCAGCCGTCGCAGGAAGTGCTCGATAAAATAAAAGATATTCCCGCTGTTTGGCTTTGCTCACATCAGGAAGGTCCTAATTCCATCGCCCTTGGTGGTAACGAAACTATCGCACAAATAGCTGTCAATTATCTTATTGATAGGGGACATAGAAATCTGGCTGCAATCAATGCTTTTCAAGGACATCCAGCTTTGGAGACGAGATGTGAATTTTTCAACTATTTTGCTATGCGTAAAGGAGTAAAGGCTACAATTCTGTATCCGAGTGTTCCCAAAGACCCTTCGTCAATATCTATGAATGAACTCTATGATGATTTAGCAGGTTTGATAGATAAGCTCTTGAATTTTCACGATAGGCCGACGGGACTGTTTATCCCTATAGATGTCGAAGTAGCGATGGCTTATGAGATTTTGAATAGTCGTGGAATAACGATAGGAAAGGATATTGAAATTATCGGGTGTGATAATGACGTTGTTGCTTTGCTTGGATTACATCCGCGTCCTGCAACGATAGATATAAATGCCTATACTATGGGCAGAAGAGCGGTAAAAGAACTTGTCTGGAAACTTGAAAATCCTGACAGTAAGGAAATACCGATACGGGTAATAGTCGAACCGAGGTTAATACCTCCTGACTAATAAACAATGTTTAGAAGTAGTTTGCGTGGAACTACAAAGGAAAAATAGGATGAAAGGTGTTAATTTTATTTAATGGAGGAACAGAGATGTTTAAGAAAATGTTTGTTGTAGTGTGTATGGGTGTTGTTGTATTGGCAGTAGCTGGTCTTTCGAGTGCTGCGCTTATCGCTTATGAAGGATTTGATTATCCTATGGGCGACCTCGGAGGAAAAGGTTCCGCAGGCAATGGTTGGACTGGCAGTTGGAATGGTGGTGGAAATTATAAGGTTATAGCGAATAGTCTCGATATGCCTAATCTACCGTTTACTCCTACTGGTGGTGCAGCACAAGGTCATTCGACAGCTAACAGGAATTTCGATGCGATTGATTTCGGAACTGACGGCGTATATTACATCAGTTTCCTCGTCAAGCGTACCGGTTGGGAAGCTAACGATGGAAGTGGCGAATGGTTTGACGTGCATATGAGAACGTCAAGCTATGGCAGAATAGCTGCTTGGGGAATCTCGAGTGATGAAAAATTCGAGACGACCGAATTGGGTGCTACTAACAAGGTTGCAGGAGCTAATACGACGGATGTTTATTTTCTGGTCGGTAAGGTCGTAATTTATGCCTCCCAACCAGATGAAATTTATCTGAAAGCTTATACCAAGAACGACACGATAGATCTTTCGGAAACATCAAACTGGACTGTTTCGGGTAGCAGCGAAGACAGCTCGGACATTGCGAGTAAGTTGACATTATGGGCGGGTACCGATGGTGACGATGGTAACGGAGAATATCAAGCTACCGTTGATGAGATTCGCATCGGTACTACGTGGAGTGATGTCGTACCTGTTCCAGAGCCTGCAACGATTATGCTGATATCTATGGGACTGTTAGCTATTAAAAAGCATTGAGCGATTAAACAATAAGAATGAAAACATCAGCCATCCTTGAACTTGCGGATGGCTGATGTTTGTTGTTTACGGATTACGGAGACGGTTTATGCTCTACGATGAAAAGTATATCGTTCACAGGTATGAAAATAATCCCATTTTGACGAAAAATGATTTTCCGTATGATACTGTTGCGGTATTCAATCCGGGCGTTGTTAAGCAAGGCAGCAAATATATGATGATATGTCGATGCGAAGACTCTTCATTTAATCGTTATATGTGGGTTGCGGAAAGTTATGACGGAATAAAATTTACACCACGTCTACATCCGTTGGAGATGCCTAAAGGAGATATGATATTTGACGAATATGTTCACGCTACAAAGTCATATTGGGACCCGCGTATCACGTATCTGGAGGGTAAATATTATATTGTGCACGCAGCAGACGTTACGAACGGGGCGAGCTGTCAATTAGGGCTATTTGAAATTGATGAAAATTTCGAAAAACTTGTTTGGCGGGGGCTAATCAGTGAACCTGACAATCGTAACGGTGTGTTATTTCCTGAAAAGATTAACGGGAAATATTATCGGCTCGATAGACCTAACGATAATGGCGGGTTTGATATTTGGTGTTGTTCGAGTCCCGATTTGATTCATTGGGGCAATCCGCGAAGGGTATTGGCAAAAGAACGTCTGGGTTGGGGAGAGAAAAAAATAGGACCTGGCGCCGTACCTATCAAGACAGAAGCTGGCTGGCTTTGTATTATCCACGGTGTCAGACGACAATGTACGGATGAGGTTTACAGTCTCGGGGTAATGCTTCTTGACCTTGAAGATCCGACGAAGCTCATCGGATATAGCGCGCGAGCAATATTGGCTCCGGAAATGCCTTACGAGTTGCTCGGTCAGAGTATGAATGTTGTCTTTACGAATGGTGCTGTTGCGGAGGATGACGGTACTGTCAAGATATATTATGGTGGCGCCGATCAGGTAATATGTCTTGCTATTGCAAACATAAATGATCTTATAGAAAGCTGTAAGCCTCATTGATGATGTTATATCTTAATATTAATATTTAGTATAAACTCATTTCAGCATCGCTACTAAACGGGAACGCCAGTTGTAATATTTACTGCGAGTTATCTCGATC
>WFQY01000160.1 GCA_015486815.1 Phycisphaerae bacterium
GGCGACAAGTCCTCTGATAAATAATCTCATCGAGAAGACAAATAATATAATAAGTGGGATCGAACTAATCGTATAGCCAGCCATCAATTGTCCCCATTGTTTGACATATTCACCCTGAAGCCTCATTAAACCAACTGGAATAGTGAGTTTAGCATCATCTCGCATAATAATCAAAGGCAGCATAAGATTATTCCAGTTGGCAATAAATTGCAATATGGCTAACGTTCCTATAATCGCACCGCACATAGGCAGAACGATGTAAAATACCTGATGTATATGGGTTGCGCCGTCAATCTGCGCAGACTCGAACAGTTCTTTGGGAATTTCTTCGATAAATTGTCTTAATATGAATACGCAAAATGCCTGCCCGCCAGCGGCACCGACGATAACAAGAGGCCAAAGACTGTTTAGCATCTTCATATCTTTCAATAATGTAAATAACGTTACCAGAGTAGCAGCTGTTCCGGGAAGGAACATCAACCCAATAAGGCCATAATATACTATCCCACCGCCCGGAAGTTTATATCTCGCCAGTGCATAACTTGTAAGTATCGCGAAAGCAAGGCAGACGACAGTAGCTCCTATACTGGAGACAATCGAATTAGCGAGATAAATTTTAACAATACCCCACGCCTTTGCCCAATTTTCCCAATGCCACTGACTTATTGAGTCGAACCACCACGGATTTTGCACAAACTGGTCGTTCGTCTTAAAGCTTATCACTATCATTATATAAAACGGGAAAAAAGTAAATAAAAGCACTATCCAAATAAGACTATGTTTGATTAATTCTTTTATTCTTTCGCGTTTTGCGCTTGTTATAGCCATACAAACCTTACTCCTATTTTTCTACACGTACAACTCTTTGATAGAACATCGTAATACCTAAAATGATCACGAACAGGATCATACCGAGTGCGCAAGCATAGCCATACCTTTGATTGTAAAATCCTTCGCGGAACATATACAATCCGGGCACCATAGCTACGTTTCCCGGTCCGCCTTCGGGACCTAATAATATCAGGAAAAAGCCATAATCGGTTAAAGTGCCTATCGTAAGCAGGATTAGATTGAGTCTGATTTGAGTCATAATAAGAGGAAATTCGAGATACTGGAATTTTCCCCACCAGCTTAATCCGTCGAGCTTGCCCGCTTCGTAAATATCCTGCGAGATATTTTGCAATCCTGCGAGATAAATCAACACACCGACAACACCGATCCAAGGGAAACCCCAGAAAATCACCGCTGGTATTACCAGTTTCGTATGCGCAAGCCAAGCGGGATGTCCCCCGACAAAGGCATTCCAGTGTAAATAATGCAAATCAAGCCAAATCAAAAGTTTCATCAAACCGGTACCCTGCAATATCTTGTTGAATATTCCAACCGTCGGATCGTAAAACGATTTCCATATCAACAGGACAACGATACCCGGAATAATCATCGGGATTACGAACAATACGCGATAGACATACTGCCATCTATCTGATTTGACACGATGAATCAAAACAGCGGTAAAAATGCTTGGCCACATTTTGATTACGTTAAAGAAAAGTAGCAAAAATACCAGCGCAAAACTACGCCAAAACAGCGGGTCTTGAGTGAATGCGTGTATATAATTTTGCAATCCGCGATATTCTTCGATGAAAGCTCCGTCCCATCGATAAAAGCTATACTTAATAGCATCGACCGATGGGATATACCTAAAGATTACAACCAAAATAACGGTAGGCAGCAACAATAGATACAAAGTCCATTGATATCTTAATTTCTTTATAGCGCTGACAATCGCAGCCATTTCTATTCGACCTCCAATTTGTGGTGTAATTTTGACTCAAACAGATATTTATAACCCTGTGTTTGATAATAATATCTGACCTGCTTAATTAGTATTTCTCTCAATTTCAAATTGATGTCCGGAATCAGTTTCGGGAAAAGCGAATCGGATGTGAGAATACTTGTCAGCTGATCTTGCATTTTGACAAGATTATAGCTGGTCTCATATTCATTTTCGGCAGATGCAAGCCAACCGTAGTTCTTATCGTTCAGGGCATCGATAACCTTTTTCCCAAGTTGCCCGAATGAGATTTCATTTTGTACATATTGAGCAAGAGCTCCGTAATAAACCGCACGAGTTCTGTTTCCCCAATACCAATTCATTCGTGTCGTAAATCCTTTGGGGTCGGGAGCAAAGTCTCTTAGCTTTTCCGTCGGATGCGTGCCTATGACAGCTGGTATCCAATTAACAATCTCGTTAAACTTCTGGCACTCTTTTTTGGAAGTAAGAAATCGCAAAAAGTCAAGGGCGATATCTTTGTGTTTGCTATATCTGCAAATACCATATCCGGAGCCCGTACCGGTGCCTGCTTCGCTGAGTTTTCCCAGTACGTATTTTCCGTATTTTTCATTTTTAACAGGCATAGGAAAATCACAAATACCTACCCTGAATTTTGCTTGCCTGAAAATACTTTCCGCATCCCACGAACCGCTTGCCATCATACCCGCTTTTCCCTGAACGAATAGGAACATACGCTGATCGCGACCGACAGCCATAAATCCCTTTTGAAAATATTGAGAGAGCTCGTGAATAAGGCTGAAATATGCCTTATTTATAGGGTCATTCCAGTGAATTTTTCCTTCTTTCAATCCGACATATAATTCGAGTCCGCTAATCACGCCATCACGATCGATATCAAGCGCATCTTCGTAATTAGCAAAGAAACCGACCTGAAATCGAGTAAATATCATATTTGCCCCGTATTTGGAGGCAGCTATCGGAACTATATCCAGATTATGTGTCTTTGCATATTCCTTAATTTTTTTGAGCTTTGCAATCAACTCGGAAAATGTCTTTGGTTTTTCGTCTGAGCCAGTGACCTTTTTGAAAAGGTCTTTGTTATAAAACATCCTTATAGTAAACGTCGAGGTTGGCACGCCGAAGTATTCCTGAAGCGTATCTCTATACCACGAACGCATACCGTCGATAAACGTATCACGCCAAGCAACTTTTTCGAGGTCGGTTCCTTTATTATAAGGATTGGGCTTAGATATATATGAACTCATAGGCTCATAAAATCGAGCGAGATATTGATCTTGAGAAGCCATCGACGCAAACCCCATCTCCATCAGATCGGGAGCGGTTCCGCCAACTAAATTGGTATTGATTACCTGTCCGTAAAATTGCTCGCTAACCGGTATCTGGTGGATTCTTACTTTCGGGTGTAGCTTTTCATAATCCTTTATCACCGCAGCAAGTGCATCACGATACCCAAGCTCAAGCTGCCAATGCGAAATACGAATATGTATTTTGCTCGGGTCATATTCTATTTTCTGTGTCTTTCCGATATACAAAAGAGAGACTATAAACGCTGAGACAAGCAACACCAGTGAAATGATATTACCTATTACTTCTTTGTTTATCCGTTTTAAGCCCATTTTAATTCCTTATCGATTCTTCGGTTCTTCAGTCGGGTAGTTTCTGCTTTGGTCGCCATTTAAGCTCGGGAATATTTTTCACGCCCAGACGCTTCAAAGCAAGTTGCGATCGATAACCTTTGCCAAACGTAGGCACTTCAACGATTAACTTCAGATAATACTTAATAGCTATTTTTCTATCGTGCAATTTATGGTCAGCTACCCACGCTATCCGCCAATAAACAAATCCTTCGCGACCTTCTTCGAGAGAGCGCAATTCGTCAGCTTTGATGTAAGACTCGACGCACTTTCGATATTCCTGCAAGGGATAAAAATATACATCTCCGAGATGAAGATACATAACGCCCACCAATCGGTCTTTCGGATGAGTCTTTATCCAATCGATCAGGATTTTTATGCCCTTGTATATGTCTTTCTTATCGTAACTAATCGTATATGCCTGTGCTAATCGCAATACCGCTTCGCTGACAATAGGGTTATCAGGATATTTATCGATTATCAACTTATAATACTTTCTCGCAGCGGGTAAATCGATTTTATCTTTATAATAATCTCTGATTTCGTATATTCTTGCAATATTCATAAGGGCACGTGGCGCACAGCGATGATTAGGAAATTTGTCCACTATTAGCTGATATAGTTTCTTTGCTTCTTTTATGTATTCAGCGGTAGGGGGAGTTTTATGGTGAAGAGCAACCGCTAATCCGAAAGTTGCTTCTATCCATTTATCACTACCGGGCTTTTCCCGCTGACGCAAATTTCTGAAAATAGGTTCTGCCTTGTCAAATTCGTAAAGCCTGACGTGTTTCCACGCTTTATTAAAAAGTTTTTTTGCGGGAGTGTTCCCTGCAAAAACCGGTGTTGATAATATTGCTATGATAGCGACAAATAAGACTCTATTCATTTCAAACTCCTGTCAGCGGTTTCGCGATAAAACAAATTATTCTTTCTACCATATTTCCCACCATTTGTCCAGAAATTAGAATATCAAAAACAATAGTTGAATATTGTAATGTGTGTTGAATATAATATCAGCTATGAAACAGGAACAAAGTCCATCGGAATATTACAGGCAATGCCCGGGACATAAAGACAAGATTAGCGATGCTATCTGTCGTGCCAGGCAGATGCGCAATTACCCGCTGTGTCAGGAATGTCAGTTCAAAGAGAAAATCGAAAGACCGAATATACCTTCGGAAAAACAAACAAGAGAATTGAGAGGAGCTGCTATGGATAAGATATTCAAAGCGTACGATATCAGAGGAATATATGGCGAGCAATTAGACGAGGACAAAGCGTGGTGTATCGGGCACGGAGCTGCCCAATTTTTCCGTAGCAAACTGACCGGCTACGACCGAAGTGACCCGAAAGCCAATGTAATAGTCGTCGGCCGAGATATGCGCAAAAGTAGTCCGTCCCTCTGTAAATCTCTCATCGACGGAATACTGTCAGCTGGCGTAAATTGCATCGATATCGGAATGATAGATACATCTCAGATATATTTTGCAATCAACTATCTGAAAACCACAGGTGGAATACAGACGACAGCTTCGCACAATCCCGCACAATATAACGGTTTTAAAATCGCTGGCCAAGGTGGTAAACCTATCGGTCAGGATACGGGTTTGCAGGAAATTAAACGAATAGCACAAGCGGTTCCGCCACGAAGCTCAACGCCACAAGCAGAGCTTACTACAAAAGACCTTTCTGACGCATATAAGGAATTCATCCGCGGATTTATCAAAGCACCGCTGCGGAAGATGAAAATCGTAGTCGATGCGTCGAACGGAATGGCAGGTAAATATTGGCCTATCGTCTTTGGCGATCTGGAGAATATCGAGACGATAGATATCAACTTTGAGCATAACGGTGATTTTGTCCACGATCCGAATCCTTTGGTAGCGACCAATCTCAAACAATGTCAGGAGGCGGTCAAAGCGAATAATGCCGATTTCGGTATCTGCCTCGACGGCGATGCCGACAGATGTATGCTCGTAGATGAACAGGGGCAAATCATTCCTTGCGATTTGCTGACAGCTCTCTTAGCGGGATATTTTCTCAAACAACACCCCGGTGCAACGGTTGTTTACGATTTGCGTAGTAGCTGGGTTGTCAAAGAGGAAATAATAAAAGCGGGCGGAACGCCACGGCGCGAACGCGTAGGGCATGCATTTATGAAAAGAGCGATGGCAGAGTCCGATGCGGTTTTCGGCGGTGAGCTTTCCGGACACTTTTATTTCAAGGATAATTGGTATTGCGATTCCGCATTCATCGCTGTCGCCAATATTTTGAATCTGCTTACCGAAGATAGCAGACCATTAAGCGAAATAATTGCTCCGCTTAAACGATACTCCGCTTCGGGCGAAAGAAACTTCAAATGCGAAGATAAAGACGCAAGAATCAAGGCACTGGCGGAAAAGTATAAAGACGGTAAGGTCGATTTTCTCGATGGTATTACCGTGCAATATGAAGATTGGTGGTTTAACGTCCGCAAAAGCAATACCGAGCCGTTGATGCGTTTGAATATGGAAGCGAAACCCCCCGAGCTACTCGAAGAAAAGTTAAAAGAAATATCCCCGCTACTTGGCGAACCGGTGGAAC
>WFQY01000161.1 GCA_015486815.1 Phycisphaerae bacterium
CAATCATTTATTATAGAGTTTTATTTTCCGGATTCAATCTATATTCGTATTTTGGAGCAGAAATTATGAGTCGAATTAAGGTTGGAATTATTGGTGGTAGCGGACTTGGCCAAGCATTAACGGAGGGTAAGAGTGAGAGTGGTTTCTATCCTAATACGCCGTTTGGTAAGCCCAGTAGCCCGATAATTTGCAGTGAATGGGAAGGAGTTGAAATTGCGATACTCGCAAGGCATGGCAGAGGCCATATATTCAGCCCGTCGAATGTTCCGTTTCGAGCGAATATATTTGCGATGAAGATGCTCGGCGTTACTCATATTCTCGCAAGCGGAGCGGTTGGCTCGTTGCGTGAAGACGTACATCCGGGCGAGCTTATGATTCCCGATCAGGTGATAGACAAAACATATAAACGCGAAAATAGTTTTTTCGGTAACGGCATTGTGGCACACGTTGAATTTGATCAGCCGTTTTGTCCGAATCTGCGGGCAATTTTGCTGGAAGCGGGAAAATCGATAAATACCACAGTTCACGACGGTGGAACGTATGTATGTATGGAAGGGCCTCAATTTTCAACGGTAGCTGAGTCGAATATGCATCGCAGTTGGGGAGGGTCGGTTATCGGTATGACGGTTATGCCCGAAGCGAAGCTTGCACGAGAAGCTGAGATTTGCTATTCGCTTATTGCATTGCCTACGGATTATGATTGTTGGAAACCACATCCGAAGGGTAAAGCTAAGCACGATCTCTTGGCGGAGATTATCAGCAATATGAATAAAGCTACGGCACGTGCGATAGATTTGATAAAAGCTGCCCTTAAAATACTGCCTGAGAAGGTAGATGAGCATTGTCCTTGCCGCAGTAGCCTAGCGCTTGGTATATGGACGGACAAGTCGAAAATAGCACCTGCTTTGGTTCGTGAGCTTGAGCCTTTGTTGGGAAAATATATGACGCACACGCCTAAGGAGAATATGGCGTGATTTAGGTATAGACTTATACCGTATAATATGACGAACAGAAGAATATATGAGGGCAAGAAATGCGCATATTAAAAATAGCTGACAGTCTCGTTGCAAAGCTGGCATATACGCTTGTTGAGATGGTAGTGGTTATAACTATCATTGTTATCCTGCTGCTGCTTACTTTTCCGAGTATTCGTGCGATGCAGGCTGCTTCGGGAAGGGCAGAGGCATATAATACGATAAATGCAGCATTGCAAGCAGCACGTAGCTATGCGATTATGCACGGAGTAAATACCGCTGCCAGATTTCAACCTAACGGGAAGATATTTTTGGTGTATAAGGTCGATAACTCACATTCTTTTAATGCAGAGTTTTCCGATTCTTCGACAGGACAATATCCCGAAGGTGGTGTGCCGACCCCTGAAAATATTATTTATCTGCCCGTAATCAACCAAAAGCCTTTGGTGTTGCCTAACAACTATTCCGTGTCAAATAGTCCTCAAACTGATACTTTTGATGAACCGTTTTATGTATGTTATAAGCCTGACGGTACTCTCTCTGTATCGGAAAAAATATGGGTGGGACTCACCGATGATCAAGGAAAATTAATAAATCCGGATTTTAACAGTAATGGTCAATATTGCTGGAATACTACTCCGCCTAATAGCACTAATTATAGTGATGTAACAAATTTTGCTACTGATTCTACAAAAATTCAGGATAGTAACGATCGCAAATTGGCACGATATTATTGTGTTATAGTAAGTGGCGATTATGCCGGTTCAAATCCGACGGAAGCGGAGAAAAAGAAAAATGATGCAGATCATTACGGAGGAGATTTGACCTTGTTACCTCCCGAATCAGAGTCAGTTAAATCGATATCTCTTTTTAAGGTACCCGATAATTGGGGACAAATGCCTATATATTCCTCAAGTGGAAATAATGACAGGGCGACCTACGTAAATAATCTGGACGCTAATCAGTTTGAAACCATTTATCTCAATCCCTATACCGGCAGAGTTATCAGACCTGTGAAATAAGGATTCGAAATTGCAGACCATTGTGGGGGGGCTTGTTTAATTTTTATAAATGGTATAAAATAAAAATAGACTGAATATGCGTTTTGTGAAGGGATAAAGTATGAAATTGAAGG
>WFQY01000162.1 GCA_015486815.1 Phycisphaerae bacterium
GCGAAGCTGGCAAAGAATTCGGAAAACTCGATTTATTGATTGACTCTTCGAAGCAACCCGACAGAAAAGCTATCGATTTTTTAGAGCAGATAGTTCCCGGACTCGTCAGACTTGCACGCTCACAGGTCAAACTTAAAGAACTCGCCAACACCGATGAACTTACAGGCTTAGCTAACAGGCGATTTATGCAGGAGGTATTAGAGCGTCTGTTCGAACGGGCGAAGATAGAACGCTTTCGAATTACTCTCGTCATCTTCGATTTCGACGATTTCAAACACTATAACGATACCTATGGCCACGGTGCCGGCGATGAGATTCTTCGCGAATCCGCTATGCTCATCAAACGCTGCATCAGACGAAAAGACTTAGCTGTCCGCTATGGTGGCGATGAGTTTGCGGTTGTCCTTTGGGATTGGCAGCAGCGAAGAAAGTCCGACAGCGAGCATCCGCGATCAGCGTTAGCGATAATGCAGCGGTTTCGAAAACTACTCCGCCAGCATTATTTTCCACGCCTCGGCCCCGATGCGGTGGGCAGGCTTACAATCTCAGGCGGACTTGCAAGCTATCCGTGGGACGCAAACAATATCGACGAACTTATCGAGCGTGCGGACGCTGCCCTGCTCGAAGCAAAACGATCAGGCAAGGACAGAATATATCTGGTCGGCCAAGCATCGGAAAACCCAAACGATTATTGAAACTATGTTGCGGGGATAATTAAATCTATGAAAGAAATCACATTCGATAAAATAGTGGAAACGGTAAAGACTCTTTGCATCGAAGCTGCCCATAATCTACCCGACGATGTGTTAGCTGCCATCGAACGAGCGATTGAAAATGAAACCGAGCTTCGCTCAAAAAACATCCTTACCAAACTCATTGAAAATGCGAAAATAGCTCACAATGAACAATATCCCCTCTGTCAGGATACGGGAGTTACGATTGTCTTTATCGAACAGGGAAGCGAAACTATTTTAAAGCCCGAAGGGGCGAACCTATTCGAAGCTGTTAATGAAGGAGTAAAGATAGGCTATAGGGAAGGATACCTGCGTAAAAGCATCGTTTATGACCCGATATACGAACGAAAAAATACTCAGACCAACACGCCAGCTATTATTCATCATACTTTCGTCAAAGGCGACAATCTCAAGATTAGTGTTATGCTCAAAGGTGGAGGATGCGAAAACCGAAGTCGGTTTTGTATGCTTAAGCCAGCTGACGGTGAGGAAGGTGTGCGGAATTTTATTATCGATACGGTAAAGAATGCCGGAGCGGACGCTTGCCCTCCCTTTATTGTTGGCGTCGGTATCGGAGGAAATTTCGAGTATAGTTGTCTGCTCGCAAAAAAAGCTTTACTCAGAAGGCTTGACTCTGCGCATAACGAAGGCTATTATTCTAATCTTGAGAATCAAATCCTTGACCGGATAAACAATCTCGGGATAGGACCAATGGGTATGGGAGGAAAAACGACAGCACTCGCCGTGTTAATAGAGGCTGCGCCTTGCCATATCGCTTCACTTCCGGTGGCGGTAAATATCGAATGCCATAGCCATCGGCATAAAACAGCGATTTTATAGTGAGTATGATGACATTATGACTATCGAACGATTACAAAAGGTATTAGCACGCGCAGGAATAGGCTCTCGTCGTGCTTGCGAAAAAATGATTACCGAAGGCAGAGTAACAGTCAACGGTATAGTAAAAGATACTATGCCCGTAATGGTTAATCTGCAAACCGACCGTGTCGAAGTTGACGGTCAGCGGATAAAGCTTGCTCCACTCGAAGAAATATATGTTCTCCTGAATAAACCCAAAGGCATAGTCTGCACGGTAAAAGACGAGCTTGGCAGGAAAAATATTTTGTCCCTACTCCCCGCAAAACTTATCAACAAATACAGACTATTTCCCGTAGGTCGGCTCGATAAGGACTCTCAGGGATTGGTTCTCCTGACGAACGATGGCGAACTTACCAAACGTCTCACTCACCCTCGACACAAAGTTCCGCGGACATATCGCGTTACGGTACGTGGCTCGGTCGATGGTAAATTGGTAGACAAGATGACCAGAGGCATTTGGCTTTCCGACGGAAAAGCCCGAGCACTGAGGGTAAAGATAATCAGACGAGGCCAGACAAATTCCGTCCTCGAAATCACACTGACGGAAGGCAAAAACAGGCAAATCAGGCGAATGTTGGCTGACTGTAAATTACCGGTAAAAAAGCTTGAACGTATAGCCTTGGGGCCATTACAATTAAAGGGAGTAGGCGAGGGTAAATTTCGGTTTCTCGACAAATCGGAGGTAAAAAAATTAAAAGCGATGGTAAACTTACAATAAAATTGCTTTGCAAGATAGAAGTGATATAATTATTCGATAAGTTAAAGGTAATATTTTAAGGAATCTAATTATGAAAGCTGAACAAATTAAGATATTGATAATAGATGGCGACCGTCAGTCAGCTCAGAAATGTGCGGATGTTCTTTCAAAACACAGGTTTAGCACTACCCAAGCTATAACCGCTGAAGATATTCGCTCTAACATAGAAAATAGCTCAAATTATCATCTGGTAATAACCGAGCTGAATCTTCCGGATAATATGGATCCGCTTGATATAATCAAACAGATGCGAGAGAAATATCATTATACTTGTGCAGTAATACTTACCGATTCTCCGACGCTTGAGACTGCTATGCGAGCTATTCACGAAGATTTTTGCGATTATATGCAAAAACCCGTTGATGAAGACCGGCTGCTCACTACCATAGAATGTGCGCTTTCGAAACGCGGAATTTATCTTACAACCGAACAGACCATACACAAAATGATTGGCGCAAGACTGCGTCAGCTTCGACGAGAAGCAGGCTTAACCACCCAGCAGTTAGCTGACAGAGTAGGAGTAACTCAATCGCAGATTTCTCAGGTAGAAACAGGACGAAGCGCAGCTTCGATTGTTACGCTATTTAAAATTTCTCGTGCATTAAATATGACTCTCGGTGAGATATTCGAAGGAATTTGATTTTACTTTCGATGAGGATTCTTTTTCCATAAGATATCGTTATGGAAATCATCAATCATACAGAGCTTAGTACCAGACGGATAGAAACAATGTTCAATCGTGCCACCGCTGGCTGGGCATCTACCAGACTAAAGGTGGTTGTCAGATATTCGAGGGGCGCCAAATATTCCGGAACTTTCGCATCTCACCCTTCGCGTATTTACGTCAATATTGGCAGAAACAACAAATACCCTATGAAGATAGAGACCTCGATCGCCAAGGCAGTCTCATTTAGAAATTCATGGTGGAAGCCTACCTATTACATCAAAGTGGAAAATGCATATCAGCTTGCTTTGTTTGTATTCTTGCACGAGTTCTATCATTATCTCGTTTTTCGTGCACGCAGAAATCCTCGCAGAAAGGAAGCGATGTGCGATAGATTCGCAATTCGATATCTCGTTGACCATTGCAAACTCAAAGTCTTCGATTCTTCACGTCAACCCGTACACCGTTCGAAATGGCTTTTCCAAGACCTCGACAATTTCGTAGCCACCAGCAGAACGATAGACGCTGCAACACGGTCAGCTACAAGGGCAAAGTAGCAAAAGTAACACAAAACTTTAATCTACAAGGTTATTCAAATTGACCGATTTTAAATACTGTTTTTGCGTAACTCTTTATTTACCAATAATTATACACAAGCTGTCATTCCCGCGAAAGTCGAAGATGCCGTTGGTGCGGGAATCCATAC
>WFQY01000163.1 GCA_015486815.1 Phycisphaerae bacterium
ATCCCGTTCAAAACAATTTCTTCTCTTCGTATTTTAGTGGCGAACCTGTATTTAAGCATCGATGGATTCATATTTGTTTGCAATATGATTATGTCGATCCTGACGATATCAAAAAATTAATAGATAACTTGTTTGTGCCTTTGAGATATACGGGAATTGTTTTTGAGCTTGATCGTGGAGTCAGAACCCATAACCATCCGGAATTGGCGGAATCGTGGGCTATGTCTATCGAAACGGCAAAATCGTTAATAGATTATGCAAGAGCAAAGAGCTTAAAGGTCGGGATAGAATTTAACAGTCCGGGACATCAAAACGAAACAGGTATCGCAAAAGTATATCCGGAGCTATTGGAAAAAGGAAGGGACAAAGGAAGCACGATATGCGTATCGAACAAAAAAGCACGTACGATTATTAGCGATGTAATCAAAGAGCTAACAGACACCTTGCAACCGGATATGTTTTTTTTAGGCGCAGATGAAGCACAATTCGAAGGAAGAGCGACATCGTTTGGCTGTTGCGATTTATGCAAGAGCACGGGGAAAAAGCCATATGAGCTCTTCGGCGAATATTTACAGTGGCTGACAGATTTGTTTAAGACAACGCAAATAGAATTAGCTATCGCTGGAGATATGTTTATCCAATCAGAACAGTTCGGAGCAAATGTCAGCGGCAATGGCAGCGCGGGTGAAGTATATAAAGCTTTAAGTTATCTTGATAAAAGCGTCAGAATTTTTGATTGGCATTATTATCCCGCCGATACATTTGAATCTTTGGACTTTTTCATTAACAATGGATTTGACGTTTGGCCTACAACTGCTTTTTCCTTTGAAGGGATTCGCACATTCCTGAAATACGCTGAAAATTTAGGCATAAACGGGACGATGCACACGAGTTGGTCAGTGCCAAATCAGGAAAAATTCGTTATCGAGCCTGTTATCTGGGCAGGATTTTATCATTGGTACGGGCAGCGTGCCGACACGTTCGATGTGCGAAAAATAGCATACGAATTTGCACAAACATTTTGGTAAAAAATCGCACAAGTGTTTTGATAAAATCGGCATTGATAAAATTTAATATCTAACTCTAACTTTTATGCCATTACTATCGATTTGTTAGTAAAATTCTTCATTAAATACATTACAATTGTGTACGGAATTAATAAGCATAAAAGTGATCGCGAGTGTCAAGGGACTGCCAGTCTTTTGTATAGCTTACGTGCAAATCGCCAAAGAGATAATTCGAGCCTTTATCGTGTCTTTCACTATGGCGATATAAAAATCGCCAATTACCCGAAGTTGCCCATAAATAAGTCCAATGGAAAGCACCTGTCAGACGATCGCGATCACAATCTCCAACAACAATAAGCCAATCGGGACGTTCCGCTCGATCGATTTTCTGAGCGTCTTTTAGTACGCCTGCACCAGTAATCAAGCCCGCAATAGCTTTATTGATAGCATAATGACAAAAATAATCATAATCACCGTAATGAAGCCTTAATGGCTGAGATGGGCATAAGCCGATTTCGGTAACCATACTTTCCGTCTTAATGAGCTTCGTCATAAACCCGTCCAAATAGCCGTCCGCATCTGCCTGAGGCGAATCGTCGATTACCGGTGTAATATATCCGTTATAGCTGTCCATATACCATCTTTCGGTTATACCTATCTGTCTAAGGTGCGACATACAGACAACACGTTTCGCTTTTTCTCTGGCAGAACTTAACGCGGGTAGTAGCATCGCAACCAAAACCGCAATGATCGCAACCACAACCAAAAGCTCTATTAAAGTAAATCCCGATTTCTGCTTCTTCATCATCTATACTCCCCAAAACGATTATCTACCAATAGTATCAACAGACCTCTTCTGACATTATCAGTTTCGGTTTTACGGCGATACAAATATCTTCATATCTGTGATATGACGGATTTTCCATTTTCCATATAAGCTCTTGAACAGCACGCTTGCCAATGATATTCGGTAAAATATCAATCGTAGCTGGCTTGGGGTATAAACCAGCTAATGCTAATCGGTCATTGTCGCAGCCTATTACATCGATTTCCCTGCCTGGCGCAATGCCCTTTGCATATAATAAATCATATAGCAACGCTACTTGAATATCGTGAGGAACAAACAAGCCGGTTGGTCTGCTCGTCAGGTTCCGCATATCGTCAATAAGATTAGCAAGAACTTTTTTTAACGCTACAATGTCAGAATAATGAGCGGTGCCGTCCCTATTGATTAGGATATCAACGTTGTCAATATTGTTATTGTGCGCATAAAGCTTAAAGAAATTTGCCCGCTGTATCATTCCCGGATGATCGCCAAACGCATTAATAAAGCATAAATGTTGATGTCCTCGCTCGATTAGATATCTCGCAGCTATCTCGCCTATAAGGTCATTGCCGCTAACAACGCTACTTCCTTCGGCACTGTAATGAGAAGATATCCATACGGATGGTATATGCCTAATTCGTTCGAGAATCTCGTCAGGCGGATGAAAGCCCGAAAGTACCAGCCCGTCAATGGTGCCAGTTTTTATCTCTTCCGGTAAATCTTTGACAGATGAAGTCTGAGCGAATAGCATATTAATATTTTGCTCGTGCAGATGTCTTTCGATGCTGTTGATTAGCTGAATGAAATTAGAGGCATAATTGTGAAATATATCGTTGCTTAAAATTAAAACGGCAACTGTTTTGGTTTTTAAGGTCGCTCGTGACTTTTTGCATCTCTTTTTTACCAATTCGGAATAGTCGATGCCCCTTTGCTCTATGACAGTCTTTATATGTTCAGCTACCTGCTTTGAGACACCGGGTCTGCCGTTTATAACTCGCGAGACCGTAGCTGGCGAAACACCTGCAATTTTAGCAATTTCAAGATTTAGCATCTCTTCCTCTTCTTAATCATCTATCCACATCTTCGACGTTTGTCAGATATTGCCTTGTCTCATCAACGTCGCAATTGCTCAGGCAGGGTAGATTATGAGAAATAATTTACCCTGCCCGACCGCAAGCGACTTTCGCTAACTTAATTAACGGATTAATGTTTCTTTCTCAGTAATCCCATACCCAAAATTGCGAACATAACCGAAGCTGGCTCGGGAACGTAGCTATAAACTTCGCTTATATCGGAATCGGTCAATGCTCTTTCGTAAAAACGTGCTTCATCGAGACGTCCGTCTAAACCACGATGACTGCCCGCACCATAAGTAGCTAAAACCAAGCGATTATAAGGAAGACTGCCATCTACCGTAAACGATTGCTTCTGGTCATTGAGGTAAATATTTAAGCCGGTTCCTGATTGGGTAACAGCTACGAAAGACCATTGATTGGTCGGCACAACGAGAGACGAAAGGTTATTTTTTCCGGGGTTCGTATAATAGACTTCAAGTTTGCTATCTCTGATTCTGAACTGAAGTTCACCGGTAACGCTGCTTCCATTCCAGTAATAAAATCTTGCGATTACGTGAGG